>DAOVZQ010000111.1 GCA_030635025.1 bacterium | reverse complement strand
ATTAACCTGGGGATAGTGTGGCTCTTCCTAAATAGAATCAGAGACGAGCCATCATCAGATCTGGGCTGGCCATGATTTATGGGATTGATGGAAATCTGTATCCAGCCTCATGTGTGCGGAAAGAGCATAGCACCTAGAATCATAATAACGGATAATCAGCTAAAGATATTCGAGCCACTACCCGATATTATATAGGTAACGATGACATGTCTTGCCGGTTGGTATCGGCCTTGCTAGTTTGATTGGACGAGAAACCTACGACGACTACGTCACATGAGGAGACCGACTCAAATGTCCGCCAACAAGATCGATCCCAGCCTGCTCAGCGACCCTCGGGTCCTGGCCCGTTTCCAGAATACCCGTCAGGCCGAAAACGGCGAGACCGGCGCGCACAATATCGATGAAAGCAGCCATACGGATAAGGCCGTTATGCCGGAGAGTGAGCGGTTGGAGATATCGCCATCAGCCCACAAACTGGTTGAAATGCGTGAATTGCTAGACGCCGGGAGAGCCAAGGTGTCGCAAGAGGAGCCGGCGAGGCAGGAAAAAATGGAATCCGTAAAGCGACGTCTGCAGTCCGGCGTATACGGCTCGGCCGAGGTGCGGGATCAGGTCGCCGGCCAGTTGACGGGCCTTCTGCGTGGTCTGGATACGCTCCTCGAGTAGGACTTCGGTAGACGAATATTCATAATATTCCCCATAATACCACTATGACTGTAGATATGTATTGACTTGCCGGGGCTGGTAAGAAATCTTACACTTTGTTGGTTGTCGTAAGGCCTGCATTGATTTCGCCTACCCGCTGGATCTCTTTGGATTCCATGCGCCCGGGGGATTGCGTGTCGACTAGATTCCCTATCCTCATGATTGCCGATCCCGGTTGGGAGGGACATGGCCTAGAGCCGAGTCTCGGCATTACGTTTCACCCCGACCGGCCCGCTCTGATGCAGAGCGTTACGGCGCCACAGGGCCAATCGCCCATCGGTATGTTGGTTGTCGTTCCCGTAACCCGGGCTACGCGTGATACCATCGATGACCTTCCCGGCCTGATCAGAGATCTCCGCACCGTGAACTCCGGCGCTCTGCCTGTGCTGCTGCACGACGGAAGCGATGACGTTCTTTTGACGGACGGTTTTCGCGCCGGTCTTTTCGACGCCGTGCTGATCGGGGACGGGGAAGCCTGGACTCGAATGCTGGAGCGGGCAACCGAGCGGCTGCATGTCTTCGACGAGACGAACCGACTCGGTCTCCAACAACGAGAGACGACCTCGCGACTGCGGGCTCACAAGCGCCAACTTCAGGAACAGCTGGTGCGCGCCGGTGATGACCTGGCCCGTTCCCACGAGCGGCTCGAGCAGGTCAACCAGGCCTTGACCGAGCACATGGACCAGTTGTCGCTGCTCTATACAATCGGCCGCGAACTCAGCACGACTCCCAACTGGGACAGCACCCTGGAATCCCTGCTGGGGACCATGGCCGATTTCGTCGGAGCCCAGGGCGCCGCCCTGGTGTTGCGGCCCGCTCCGGGTGCCCCCTTTGCGCCGCGGCAAACCTTTCAGTGGGGCGAAGAGGCCTGGGACAAGGTCATCGCCCGTCTCGAAACAGAACGTCGGCTCACCGAATTCGATTCCGAAGAACCTGCCGTCATAACGCTCGAACCCGAGGGCCCGTCCAACGCGAACACCCTGCCGGTCATCGCCGCGCTGTCGCTTGAGCACATGCATGCCTGCCTGGGCTATCTGCTGTTGCTCGACTTCCAACCGCGTCTGGCCTCTAGCGGTCAACTGGCCTTTCTGAGAACGGCGCAGATCATACTGGCCGAGGAAGTGGCTTCGGCCCAGATGCTTGACCGCATGCGCGAGTTGGGCACGTTCAACTCCCGGGTTCTAGAATCGGTTGGCAGCGGTATCTGGGTCCTCGATGAGATGGGCGCGACCATCTACTGCAATCGAGGCGGTCGCGAGTTGTTGAGCGGTTGCAAGCAGGACCAACACATCGTAATCGAGCCCACACCGATGATCGGTCGCGGCCGCAGTGCCGACGAAACCGGCCCGTCGTCGAGCTTCTTCCGATGCGACACCTTCCAACTGGACGGCTTGCCCGAACTCTTCCTGGACGCCATGCTACGTCTCGAGACTATCGACGGCCCCGCCCTGGCCGCCTTGAAGAATGTCGATCCCGAGCCCTTCTACGGCGAAGGGCGCGTGCTCAGATCCGACGAAACCGCGGTTCCGGTCATGATCCAGGCCTCCCTGATGCCGGGACGTGGCGCTGATGAGATGTGGCGCGTGGTCGTGCTCGAGGATCTGCGCCCCGTCAAGCGTCTGGCCGAGGAACAACAACGCGCGGACAATCTGGAGAGCCTGGTGGAAATGTCGGCCACGCTCGCCCACGAAATCCGCAATCCGTTGATGGGACTGAGCGCCCAGGCCGAACTGTTGAGCGACAGTCTGGACCCGGATGATCCCCGGCGACGCTATATTGACGTGATCACCGGAGAGGTGGATCGCATTGACGATACCATCACCCGCATGCTCCAGTTCGTACGACCCTATGAACCGGAGCGCGCTTCGGTCGACCTCGGTGCGCTGGTGCGCGATTGTCTTGTCCTGGCGCGACCTCGTGCCGATGCCCGGAGTGTACGCCTCGGGTTGGCCCCGGATACGCCCAGCGGTCGCGAGGCGACAGCCCACGTCGATGGGACCCAGTTGAAGCAGGTCGTGCTGAACCTCCTGCTGAACGCTGTGGATGCGGCGCCGGAGTCGACAACCGTTTCGCTCACCCTGGACCGTCGCGACGACCTGTTGATCGACGATCCCGGGCAGGGTGAGGCACGCCAGACAATCGGCTTCAGCATCGCAATCTCGGATCGTGGATCGGGCATCAAACCCGAAGACATGGAGCGGATATTCCGTCCATTCTATACAACCAAGAGCGCAGGCACCGGGCTGGGCCTTTCGATCTGCCGCAAGATCGTGTCGGCCCATGCCGGGATGATTTCAGTTCATAGTGGTGCCAACGGCACGGAATTCGCAGTACTCTTACCTGATTCTCACGAGAATGCACCGAGTGAGCGCGAACAGGAGATGTCATGAAGCAACGCATCCTCATCGTCGACGATGAAGCCGCCATCCGCCAATCCCTGGCCGAATCCCTGGCAGCAGAAGGCTACAAAACGGATTCCGCAGAGACGGGGGAGGAGGCCTTGGCCAAACTCAACACCGACGCATACGATCTTGTGGTAACCGACCTCAAAATGCCCAACGTCTCCGGTTTGGAACTGCTCCAGGCGCTACGGAACCAGAATCGTCAGACGCCCGTCATCATGATGACCGCTTATGGGGATGTGGATACGGCCGTGGAATCCATGCGTCTGGGCGCTTACGACTTTATCCAGAAGCCTTTCAAGCTCAGCGATATGCGTCGGCAGGTGGCGGCGGCTCTACGTGTGACCCAGGTTCCGGAAAAGACCAAAGCGGTGACCGCCTCCGCCCCCAAGCGAGCCAAGCCGGCTACTGGGACCGCCAGCGCCCATTACATGGGATTGATCCAGGCGTGTCCCGGACTGCACGGCATCGGGGAGTTGCTTAAGAAGGTCGGATCGAGCCGGGCCGGTAATGACACCTCAGTCCTGATCCAGGGCGAATCCGGCAGCGGCAAGGAGATCGTGGCGCGTGCCATCCACGAAGCCAGCGATCGCCGTGGCGAACCCTTCATGGAGATCAACTGTGCGGCCGTACCCGAATCCCTGCTCGAGAGCGAGCTCATGGGACACGAGAAGGGGGCCTTTACCGACGCCAAGGCGCGCAAGGAGGGCCTCTTCGAGCTGGCCGGCCAGGGCACGATCTTTCTGGATGAAATCGGCGAGATGGGGATTCTGTTGCAGAGTCGCCTGCTGAGGGTCATCGAGAATCGAACCTTCCGCCGCGTAGGCGGCAAGGACGAACTCAACGTCAACGCCCGAATCGTGGCGGCCACCAATCGCGATCTCGACCAGGCCATTCTGGCCGGTGCGTTCCGAAACGACCTCTACTACCGTCTGCAAGTGGTGGAAGTTCATATCCCGCCATTGCGTGAGCGTCCGGACGATGTGGGTGTTCTGCTGGAGCATTTCGTAAACGATCTGAACGCCAAGCTGGGTCTTTCGACTGCGCCTCCCGACGCCAAACTGGTGGCGGGTCTGCAACGCTATCCCTGGCCTGGAAATGTCCGCGAATTGAAGAATGTCCTGAAGCGGATCATGATCCTGGAGGAACCGGCGGAACTGAAGCTGGACCATTTCCCGCCCCATATCGCAGCGGGGCGCGACCCCCGGGCCGCCGAGGACGCCACGCACGGATCATCGGTGGGACTGGTGTCGCTGTCCGAAGTGGAGCAACGACAGATCGTCTACACGCTCGACAAGACCAGCAACAACAAATCGAAGGCCGCTCGGATTCTCGGTATCTCCAGACAGACACTGCGCGAAAAGTTGCGTCAGTACGAGGAAGCGGCCAACCTCGCACAAAACGAAGCTGAATCCTAAAATACCGTTCAACTTGATCCGACCGGGAGGCATCCCCTGCCTCCCGGTTTTTTTTCGTCCAGCACCCGCCTCGTCCACTACGGGCATGTCGATTGCGAACTCCTTGTTGAAACCGCCGATTAGGGCCCGAAGAGCAAGGAAATCATGCGCCTTCGTCAAGAAAACTGTCTTGGAACCACCCTGTTGATCTGGCTCGCATTCTTTGCGGTCTTCCAGAGCAATGAGGTACAAGCGGCCCGTGGCTTGACGCGGACCGAGCTGATTGGATATTCGCAGTGGTTGCACGCTCTGGATACGCCTGTCATCGATGAGGCGCTCTATCCGTCCGGGCTGAGCAGGGACGACATCGCGGCCCGCAGCTACGAGCGTCGTCGTACGGCCGCTCGGGCTATACTGGATTACGACGAATCCATCGGGCGCGCCTGGAACAGCAACAACTTCTCGAGTCTGAGCCAGTCGCTGAACATCGCTCGAACCAATTGTGAAATCCTGGACTTCGAGCGGGCAATGAAGTGGTATGGGCTGGCTCTGCAGTCCAACGGTATCGGCGACAGTGACACCGGCCTCGCTCGCGAGATGTTCGCCACGGCCATCATGTCCGGCGACTCCCTGCTTGTTCTCGAGCAACTGCTCAATACGGTCGGCGCCCCACGGTTGAGCAACCGCTCAGGCGCCGTGGTTCTGGCCTATCGTCATTACCTTTACGAACGCGATACACATAATCTCGACCTGCTGATGGAGAAGGTTACCGCCCAGTTGGAAGCGGTGTCCGCAGAGGTGAAGTACTGGCATGCGTTTTCACTGATCCATCTGGGACGGCGTGCCGAGGCGCTTCCTGTTCTTGTGTTTCTCGCCCGGGACGCGCGCTTGGCCGAATCACTCACAGTCGCTCAGACCGCCTGGTTCGTCCGGGCCCTGCCCGATGCGCTCTACCTCCAGGACCGCCGACGCGACGCGATGCGTCTGTACCGTCTGTTGTCCGTGCGGGAAGATCTGGATGCCGGTCGATGGGCGCGTTACCAGGTCGCAAACGACTTGCTGCTCGCCGGGCACTACGACGAGGCGACTCCTCTGTTGAAGGAAGCCTGCGACGCTCCGAATCCCACCTTATGGCAGCTCCGGTCCTGCGAGCTGGCCCATACCGCCACAGCCTTGAACGAAATAAAGAAGGAGGGCACGCGCTATGGCACCGACAGCCTGCATGTCCGCTGAGACGGCTACAACCGGTCCGATGTTGCTCGAAGGCTTGATCGACGTGTATGGGCGCGAAAGGGTGCTCTACCAGCAAGTCCTGCAACTCTCACAGGATCAGGCGGACAGGATTCGCGCCGGCGAGAGTTTGCGTCACATCCGCAGAATCCTCGACGCCAAACGTGATCGGCTCGACGAGATCTCGCGACTCGAGCGGGAGAGTGCGCCGGCGCGGAGTTACTGGGAACGCAACCGGAACGGTCTGGACGGATCACAACCCGTGCGCCTCCAGCAGTCACTTCATGCGGTGGGAGCCTTGATCGAAAAGATCCTCCAGGTCGAAGCCGAGAACGACAAGCTCTTCCTGGAACTGGCCGTCCATGCGGTGTGACGCGTGTGGAATGATTCTTGATGATGCTCGGCTCTTCGGCGCCGGGGATGGAGCCCAATCGGTACCGCACTACGCATCACGACCCCGTATCGAGCACGGAGGCTAGACGCGACCATGTTCAATACCACGATTTTCGATCAAGCCCACCTCGGCCATCTCAAGAAGGCCCTCACGGTGTACTCGAGCCGCCACAAGGTGGTCTCGGAGAACATCGCCAACGTCGAAACCGACGGCTTCAAGGCCAAGGAGTATCGCTTCGAGGACCTCTTGCGCAGCGCCACGGGTGGTGCAATGCGGGGAGCACAAACGCATGCGGGGCACATGTCTATCGGGGCTCGCAATGTCGCCGACACCATGGGTGAAGTGGCGGAGCAGGGCGGCGGCTACGACAACGGCATCAACGACGTGAATGTCGACACTGAAATGGCGAGCCTGGCAACGACCGAGCTTTCGTACCGCCTGGCGACTCGCATCCTGAGCATGAAATACACACAACTCCGCGAGGCCGTGAGCGGCCGCGTACGGTAGTGAAGGAGGACCGCGATGAGTGACGGACTGTTCAGCTCCATAAAAATCAGCGCGTCCGGGCTGTCCGGTATGCGAACGAAAATGGACACGGTTGCCAAGAATCTGGCCAACGCCGAGACCACCCGCACCGCCGACGGCACGCCCTATCGACGTGAGCGCGTGGTTTTCTCACAAACACTTTCGCAGACGCTCGGTCGTCGGGCTCTGCCGAGCCCTGAGCAAAGAGCCAATGGCCCCCTGACCACCACCAACTCCCGGCATATCTCAGCGGGCCGCGGCGTGAGCGGCAGCACGGCGCTCCAGGGTGTGGACATGGACGTACAGACGGCGCCCGATGCGTCGGAATTCAAGGTCGTCTACGATCCGGGGCATCCTGATGCGGACGAAGACGGGTATGTCCTGATGCCCAACGTCAACGTCGTTACCGAGATGGTGGATATGATCACGGCCAGCCGTGCGTACGAGGCCAACGTCTCGGCCATACAGGCGGCCAAGCAGATGTTCGCAAAGGCGCTGGATATCTAGAGGTCCATTAGGGAGGAACGTACATGGTCGTCAGTTCTGTGAGGATACCGGGTGCCGTTGATCCGCGGCAAGTTTATGGGGACAACCCCATTCGCGGAACGGGTGGCCCGTCCTTTGCAACCAAACTACAAGAAGCCATACAGTCGGTTGATCGCGCCCAGGATTTCCGCGACGAGATGGTCGAAGGGGCCGTGACCGGAAAGGTTGGCGAGGTCCACGACGTGATGATCGCCGCCGAGGAAGCGCAATTGGCCTTCGAGCTCATGCTCGAGGTGAGGAACAAGCTTCTCGACAGCTACAACCAGATCATGCAGATGCAGCTCTAAGCGCCCGGGGTGTGCAGCCACCCCACCCGAACACAGAGGAATTGAAGGATAGCGATGAGGCAAATGCTCGACAATCTCAAGGCCCTCACGGCCCGGTTCACGTTT
>DAOVZQ010000165.1 GCA_030635025.1 bacterium | reverse complement strand
TTTGATGCGGTCTACTTGGCGACAGGCTTCCAGAAGGATAGCGGACTAGGCATCGACGGGCTCGATGGCGACGGAGTACACACGGCGCTCGATTTCCTGAAGCGCGTGAACGCCGGCGAACGGTTCGACCTGGGTCGCAATGTCCTGGTCATCGGCGGCGGCAATACGGCCGTCGACGCCGCACGCACGGCCAGCCGCTTGGTCGGCGCACCGGCCACGGTCGTCTATCGCCGTACTCAAGACGAGATGCCCGCCGACTTCGAGGAAATCCATGACCTGATCGAAGAGGGCATAAACCTCGAAACGCTCGTCACCCCGAAGCGCGTTGTGCTGAAGGACGGCAAAGTCGTCGGCATGGAATGCACGCGCAATGAACTGGGCGAACCGGACGAGAGCGGCCGCCGACGCCCTGTGGAAATCGCCGGCAGCGAGTTCACCATGCCCGCCGACGCGGTGATTGTGGCCATCGGCCAGGCCGCGGACCTGGCGTTCCTCGACGGCAGCGACGTGAAGACCGAGCGCAGCGGCAAGATCGAGATCGACGCCGAAACCGGCCGCGCCCTCGACATGATCTTCGCCGGCGGCGACGCCGTGCGCGGACCCGAAACGATCATCGCCGCCTGCGCGGACGGCCGCCGCGCCGCCGAAGCGATCTGCTCCCAGTTCGACGTGGACTTCAAGGTATTCGACGTAACCACCCCGGAGCTATCCGGGGACGAACTCGCAGCCATGAAGCGCATCCGCGCGCGCCGCGAGGAACTGCACAAGCCCAAGACACTGCCGTCGGCCGAACGCGGCGGATTCGAATTGGTCGATGCGACTCTCGACGCCGAAGCCGCCCGCGCCGAAGCCGCCCGCTGCCTGCAATGCACAGCCTTGTGCGACAAGTGCGTCGAAGTCTGTCCCAATCGCGCCAACCACACCTATCTGATCGAACCGATCGATGTAAGCCTACCGGTGCTGGCCTGCCGTGACGGCGAGCTGGTCGTTGTACGGGAAGAGCGTTACCGGATAGAGCAGTCCCGCCAGATCATCCACATCGACGACTTTTGCAACGAGTGCGGCAACTGCGCCACGTTCTGTGTGCATCACGGGAAGCCGTATGTGGAGAAGCCACGGTTGTTCTTGCGAGAGGCGGATTATCTGGCCGAAGGTGATAATGCGGTGTTCATCGAAGGAGATACGATCCGGAATTTGACCAAGGGGTGCGAGACGCGTATGACGGTGGGCGATAGGATCGTCGTTGAGGACGAGCGAGTGCGGGTGGAGCTGACGAAGGCGTATGAGGTGATTGCGACGGCTATCAAGAAGCCGTTCGATGGTGAATTCTCCATGAAAGAGGCGGTAGCCCTGGTGACGATTCTCGTTGGGGCGGCTACGTTTGATATCTCGGATCATCGAGAACATTAGCTATAAGACGTGATATTGCGGCAGACGATATGTTGTCGCAGGCCCACCGGTCCGAATTCCATCTTGGGCTGGCTGGCGGCGTTTCATTGATGGGCAGCATAGACGGCGAATCGTGCATCTCGCATGGGGTTATGGACCCTACGGTCGCCCATGAACCGGGCCGCGCGTTATCATTCAGCAATTTTATCCATATTGACATGTTTGATCTATCTGTGTGATACTCTCCGCGGAGGGTTGACATTAGCCGACGTACATCTAGTTAAGCCATGTATCATCAGAAGTCCTGCACATGCAAGGCTGTGGGTAACATAGAGTTGTTGATCTGGACACAGCTTTGAGAACATGTGTTTGATGCAGTGTTTATGGCAAGCGAAGCAGTAGACTGATCTGATGTAACACATCGACAAGGCTGTGAGATAGTCTCGCCATCTCACATGCCGTGTGTGTTCATCACTTGGATCGGTCGTTGCACTTGCGGGTACGTATGTCGTCCCGCATTCGGGCGAGAACTGTTCCTCTCAACCAGGATGTCGATGATGTTGAAGAGACTGAAGACCCTGCTGATGGTGCTGGCGATCCTGCTTGTATTCGCTGTGCCTGCGGCAGCAGTAGATCTTATCTGGCAGATGCAAGACGGTGGGAGTTCGGGTGAAGGGGATCCGGGTAGTGGGAATTGGAACCCTCGCACTGACGACCAGCCAGAGTTAGTGCCCATCTTTGTTAGTCTAATCCGTCTTCCCGGAGAACAAGTTTATTGGGTTGTATGCATCGATTGTTATCATAAGGCAGACAATAAATTGCCGGGAAAATCAATTGAATCCGTCAGCCGCAATATCAAGCAAACAGGTGGATATAATGTGCAACGGTAGGGACGAGCACTGTAAAGATAAATATTTACACTTGCCTGTTGATCAAAACAAGTACCAGCTAGGTCTTCTTGCTTTAAGTACTGAGCGCTATCATGAAGCCATCGAACTCTTCAGTGAGTTATTATCTGATTCTGCTCCTTGTGACAGTCGGTTGGATGGGGCAAGTGGGCCAACAATTGAAAATGTATGTATCGAATTAGCGGAGGCTACGTACCGCAACGCTCAGTATGAAAAGTGCGCTCAATTTCTAAAGGAATCAATATGCGCTAAACGGATTTCATCCTCAAATCCTCGATTGCATCACCTCCGCGCATGGATTGCTATTTGGAAGGGAGAGTACCGTAAGGCCCTTGAAATCGGTCAATATGCACAGAAAAATTATATTGACGAATCAAAGGCCGATATTGTCGCGAAATATTACCACTTACTAGGAATGTGCTTCTATTATCTAGGAGACACAGGCAGGGCAACAGACTTTCTTCGTGATGCAATAGGCATATTTAGATACTTAAATGATAGTGAAGGTCTGGCGAGTGTATACAATGCTATGGGCTTTGTTGAAAAGACCTGCGGTAAACTTGATGAGGCTATGGTCTATTATCGAAAAGCACTGAAAGAGAGCTCCAGAACCGGAATGCAACGCATGCGTGCGTATATCCAGATTAATATTTCAATTGTGAGCCTCAAGCATGGTGACGCTCCTGGTGCAGAGTCAATGTTACACAGGATTGTATTAAATACAGCTACAGGCGAGCAATCACGAGTCAATGCACATGTGTTCTTATCTCTTGCAAGAGTTGAGATATATAAGCGGTCCTATGATTCGACTATTAATCTTACAAATAAGGCACTAGCGATTGCTACAGAAAACGGATTCTTGCGCGAAGAATCTCTTGCCCTGGAAACACTAGGTGACATTGCTGCTGCATTGGGTAAAATTGAAACAGCCCGCCGCTACTACGAACGCGCCAAATCAATTGGTGAATCCCTCGCCCCACAAGGCGATATAGTAGCCGAAAACATGCGTCGGTTAGCATCACTCCGCCTCCTGGATGGCGAAGCCTTCGAGGCGGTCCCCCTGCTTAAGGAAGCCATAACCGTCGCCACAAAATGCGGTGAAAGATTCGAGATAGGAATTGCATATAGGCATCTGGCTCAAGCCTACCGAAAGCTTGATCAGCACTTGCAGGCCGTTAAGGCCGCCCGGGAATCTGTTGAGATCTTCACGGCAATGGGTGCGCAGCTAGAGCTCGCACATTCGCGCCTGGAAGCTGCCCATACCTGCCTCGCCTGGTATCGCACCCTATCAAGCAGCATCATAGTTGGTACTGCCATCGAAAACCCCAACCCCTACACACATCTGGAATCCGCGTGGAGTCATGTCATAGAGGCATTCCATGGATACTCCGACCTTGAACAAGAGGCCGAGCTGAAGGAATGCGAAAAACTGATGGATGAACTTCACGGCGAGGGGCGTCCCATCTGGCTGCGCGGCTCGCGCAAGAGGACTCCGGGCGAGCAGATGTTGGTCAACAAAAAACCCTTCATAGCTAACGCCCCCTCCATGAAACAACTCATAGCCCTGGTAGACGTCTCCGCCAGCACAACCGAGCCCGTCTTGGTCACCGGCGAAACCGGCACAGGCAAGGAACTCATCGCAAGACTCATTCACGAGAAGAGCGATCGAGCCAACAATACGTTCCTCCCGGTCAACTGCGCCGCAATCCCCGAAACCCTGTTCGAGCGCGAGTTCTTCGGTCACGCCCGAGGCGCCTTCACCGGCGCAGACGGCGAGCGCCCAGGTCTCTGCGAAACCGCCGACGGCGGCACCATGTTCCTCGATGAGATCGGCGATATGCCGGCCTATCTCCAGGTCAAACTCCTGAGGATGATACAAGAGGGAACATTCCATCGCTTGGGCGACCCCGCCGAGCGTCATGCCGACCTACGTATCATCGCCGCCACCAACGCGCCGTTGCCCGAGCTGATCGCCGCGGGTACTTTCCGCCAGGATCTTTATTACCGTCTGCAAACCCTTGAGATGGCCCTGCCGCCGCTGCGTGAACGTCCCGAGGACCTCGATCCCCTGATGCGTCTGTTCGTTGGTAAGATTATCGATGGCGATGTTGATCCTCGTAAACTCTTCGACCGTGACGTCATCACCGTTTTCGAACGCTACCCCTGGCCCGGCAATGTCCGCGAACTCGAAGCCATGACCCGCCGCCTAGCCCTAATGGCTCGCCACTCGGGTCGCGCCACCATCGAGATGCTGCCCGAAAACATGCGCAAGTGGATCAACATGAAGCCCGCCACAACCGGATCCCTGCATCTCGGCACCTATGTCGAAAAAGTGGAGCGCGAACGCATCAGTCAGGCCCTGCTTATCAAGTCAGGCAACCGCAGCGAGGCTGCCCGCGCTCTCGGCATCTCCCGCAATCAGCTCTACCGCAAGATGGACAAGTTCGGGATTCGCATGCCGGTCTGACCCGCAAGATTATCGTCCGCAGGATGCACTCTCTCCATGCGTTATGAAAACACCATACGTCCCCACCTTCAGGCCCGATAGAAGCCCAGGAGATCCGATGCGCGTTCTCACTTTCTGCCTCTTCGCCTTGCTCGCCGTCACCGGCTGCGGCGATGACACCGTCACCCCCGACTACAACGCCGACCCCATCACCGATCTCACCGTCATGCTAACGTCCCCCTATAGCGTGTCCCTGACCTGGACCGCCCCCACGGTCGAGAGCTCCCTTGCCGATTCCTACGAGATCCGCTATCGCGCCGACACTTTCGCCGACACCGATTGGGATGCCGCCACCGTTGTTTCCGACCCTCCGTTCCCCGACCTTCCGGACGAGACCCAGTCCTGCCCTGCTTTCAGCCTCCCCGCCGGCGGGACCCTTATCTTCCGCATCCGCTACGAGTACAACAGCTGGCTGTCCGACCTCTCCAACCCCGCCACTGTCGAGTTACCCGAAGGGACCCCGGTACCGGACGGCTTCGTCTACGTCCCGTCGGGAGAGTTCACCATCGGCAGTCCGGCAGACGAGCCCGGTCGCGATGATGACGAGATCCTGTACTCGCCCACTCTTTCCCGTGGACTCTTCGTCGGGCAATACGAGGTCACCCAGATCGAGTACGCCACCCACATGGGCGGGTACCCCGGATACTTCGCCGGTGCGGACAACCCCGTCGAGCAGGTCGACTGGTTCGAGGCCGTGGCCTTCTGCAACGCACGCTCGAACGCCGAGGGGCTGACCCCGGCCTACGATATCGCCGGTGATGAGGTCTCGTGGGACCAGGACGCCGACGGCTACCGATTGCTGACCGAAGCCGAGTGGGAAATCGCGTGCCGCGCGAGAACCGAAGACCCGTTCTACACGGGGGAGATCGGCGTCCTGGGGTGCGTTTTCGACTACGCCCTGTCGCTGGCCGGGGTCTACTGCAACACTGATGTGGATGGGGATGACGGCGTGTATAGTGACGCCGACGGTCCCGACGGTCCGGCTGCGGTGGGCGGGCGTCAAGCCAACGACTGGGGCCTGAAGGACATGCACGGCAACGTCTATGAGTGGTGCTGGGACTGGTACAGAAACCGGCCTTGCTGCACGTCCGTCGATCCCGTGGGTCCCGCGGCCGGCACGTCCCGGGTGATCCGGGGCGGGTGCTGGACCAGCCCTGTGGAATCGTGCCGATCGGCCGCGCGCAGTTACCTCGCGCCGACGTCGTCGAACTTTGCGGTGGGATTTCGGATCGCGCGGCAGGCGGAGTAAAGCGAGAAAGAACGGCCTTACATCAGGTCAACTTGCTATGTTTGTGCATTTTTGTTTGATCGATTCACCGCTCAGGATCGTGCTTCCCCG
>DAOVZQ010000170.1 GCA_030635025.1 bacterium | reverse complement strand
CGCGGATCTGCAAGGCGCGGTTCTGCAAGGCGCGGTTCTGCGAGACGCGGTTCTGCAAGGCGCGGATCTGCGAGGCGCGGTTCTGCGAGGCGCGGATCTGCAAGGCGCGGATCTGCGAGGCGCGGATCTGCGACGCGCGGATCTGCGAGACGCGGATCTGCAAGGCGCGGTTCTGCAAGGCGCGGTTCTGCGAGACGCGGATCTGCAAGGCGCGGTTCTTCCGCATTTCGCAATCGCTCCACAGACAGGTTCGTTTGTAGCCTTCAAGAAACTGGCCAACGGGGTAATCGCAACTCTTCGTATCGAAGTAGGCGACAGCCGAACATCATCACTTGTAGGTAGAAAATGCAGAGCAGAACGCGCAACGGTTCTGAAGGGCGCAGGCCCATCGCAACACGATTCCTTTTTTCTGTACGCGAAAGGCGAACAGGTTGTCGCTGAGAATTGGGACCCTGACATTCGCGTCGAATGCTCGGGCGGGATACACTTTTTCATGACAATGCGCGAGGCAGAAGAATATTGACTTCTCTGACAGGCAGAGCCCGCAAGTACCTCGCCAGCATCGAGCCGGCCGTCGCCGGTCAAGCCGGACACAACGCGACCTTCCGCGCTGCCATGGCCCTCGCCGAGGGCTTCGACCTGCCCGAGAACGACGTCGCCACCTTGCTCACAGAATGGAACGCCCAATGTCAGCCCCCATGGTCCGACAGGGAACTCGCGCACAAAGTCGACGAAGCCCTACGCAAAACAGCCGCATCAACCAGGCGTGGCTACCTAATCGGGACAACCCCATCGCGAAAGAATGGCACGCCCTCGTCATCGTCGTTGCCCGACACTATCTCGCTCGACAACCCGCTCCCAGACCCGACAGCCCGCACTCTCTCCGCCCTTTTCCGCCCTGGCGAGCACGTATGCTTCACCGCGGGCACAATCGACGACACCGGGAAAGAAATTCCCGCAGGGCGAGGCTCCATCGAGCCCGTCGAGTTTTGGCTCGACAAACTCGCCTCGAAACCCATCGACGAAATCCTGTCGCGCTCTGAGCCTACGGGCTTGTATATGACAATGAATCCGACATCGAACGAAGGTCGAGACGATTCCCACGTCATTTTCTTTCGTCACGCCCTTCTCGAATTCGACGGGATCTCGCTGCCGCAACAACTCGACGCCCTGTTGAAATCGCGCGTCCCGATGACCGCCCTGACGTTCAGCGGCGCCAGGTCACTCCACGCGATAGTCCCGATCCTCGCCAGGAGCCGCACGGAATACGACCGGCGCGTCAAGGCGCTCTACGAATACTTCGCGGACATGGGCCTCGACCAGCAAAACATCAACCCCGCACGCCTCACACGAGCGCCAGGCGCATCCCGAGCAGGTACCGCCCAGGCACTGCTCGCCCTGAACGTCAACCTCCGGCCCATAGACGACTGGATCGACATAGCGACTGCCGAAGACTCCGCACCGGCCTCGCTACGGCCATCCCGCCTCCTCTCCCTCAACCCCGACGACGCCTCGACTACGCTGCTCGGGAAAAACAGGTACATCTGCAAGGGCCACTCGGCCATGCTCGTCGGCCCGTCCGGGATCGGCAAGTCCACGCTTCAGATGCAGTTCATGGCCTGCGCAGCCGTGGGCCGCCCGTTCTTCGGGATCCGACCGGCCTTTGCCTTGTCCCAACTCCTCATTCAGGCGGAGAACGACGAACTCGACCTTGCGGAGATGCTGCAATCGGTGATAGTAGCCCTGGAATTCACGAAGCAAGAGCGCACACTTCTCGACTCGAACCTCTCCATCACCTTGACCTCCACGCACACCGGCGACGACTTCATAGCCCTGGCAAAGCGACTCATCCTAACGCACGCCCCGGACATGATCTGGGCCGACCCGCTCATGTCCTACATCGGCGCCGACATCTCTGACCAGGCCGCCGTCTCAAAGTTCCTTCGCAATGGACTGCAGCCACTCCTCAACGAACACAGCACGGCCTGGGTGTGGATTCACCACACAGGCAAGCCTCCCAAGCAAGGCAGCCGCGTGGCGCTCATCGAACACGAACTTTCCTACGCCGGAATCGGCTCGAGCGACCTTGCGAACTGGGCCCGGGCAATCTGGTACCTCAAGCCCTACGGGGACGGGAAGTACGCCTTTCACCTGGCCAAGCGCGGCCAGCGCGCCGGCGTCCCATCCCCTATTTGGATGCAGCACAGCAAAACAGGCACGGTCTGGGAGCGCACAGACCCGCCGGAAAAGGAGGAGAGAAACGCCCAGCCGGTTTCCGAGGCGATGCGCGAATTCCTCATCGCTCAGGTCGCCGACGGAGTTGACAAAGTCCGAGTGCTCTGCGAACATGCAATGGAGCATTTTAGCATAAGCCAATCGAGATTCTACAAGTACTACTGGCTCGATGAAGCCAAGCGACTCTGGGTTTCAGAGCGCGAAAAACCCACACCGTAAGGAGAAGAGAATCATGGACGCATTCGCTCGACTAATCATGACGGAAGGCAACACGGTTACCACGGGCTTCGCCCCGATCGAGAAGATCGCCGAGGGCGTCGAACAGTTCCTGTCCGTTCGCACTTTCGGGGAAGGTCTCTGCCTGACCCGCCACAAAGAAGACGACCCTTCGGTCGCTCTTTTCGAATCCCGCAAAGGTCTGCAGGCGGCCCTTACCGCCACGCGCCACGCAATCGGCCTCGGGCTCTTCACCGACAACACGCTCGTGCCAAACCTGAAAGCCATTGCGGTGCGCAAAGTACATCTCCCGCACGGCGCCCTTCCCGACCCGCCCGCCGAGTCCGACGACTCCGCCACAGAGGAGGCCTGACCCATGCCCCCCCTCAACCTTTCCAACTCACAAGACCCGGTCGACGACCTCATGAAACTCGGCAAGGCCCTCGTACAGTCAGGCATGTTCGGCCTGGACAACCCAGGCGCGGGCGTCGTGCTCGTCATCGAAGCCATGACGCAAGGCACCTCGCTCCTCGACATCGCCGCCACCTACAACTTCATCAAAGGGCGTCCCAGTATGCGCGCCGACACGATGCTGGCCCGCTACATGGGCCTGGGCGGCAAGGTGCAATGGGTGGAGACGACAGACGCCGTCGCCCGAGCCCTCTGGACTCACGGCGAGCACAAAGGCTACGAGGTCGGCCTCACACTCAAGGAAGCCTGTGCGGCTTACGACCGGCCGACACGGACCGGAACGAAGTTCACCGACAAAGACTCGCCCTGGGTGCGGACCCCGCAAAGCATGCTTCGCGCTCGCGTGATCTCCATGGCCATTCGCATGATCATGCCCGAGGCGATCCACGGCGTCTACACGCCCGAGGAGGTCGCCGAGTTCACTGACATGCCGACGCAGAAGGCCAAACCCATCCTCGACCCCGAGACACCGACCCCAGCCCCCGCCCCCGCCCCGACGCCCACATCCGCGGCCGAGCCGACACTCGATGACTTCGTCGACCGTGTCTTGCCGGAACTGGGCGCCGCAGAACTCCTGATTCCGGCCGAGGAGTTCGCGCGGGTCATCGGCTGGTTGCCAGAAGATGGATCGAAAACCCTCGAACATGTGTCGGATGCTATCAAACTGCAAATAATCCAGGACACAAAAGGTTTCATGACTCACATCGAAGCCCACCTCGCGAAGAAGGGAAACTGATCAATGGAAACCCCAACATGGCTCAGACCATCATCGCTACCATTCCTCCAGCAATGCCCGGAGTACACGGGCAGCGCACAGACCCCCGCGGCAATGGACGGCACCGCGCAGCACGCCGCCCTCGCAGCCTGCCTGGCCAACTCGCCCGAGAAGGACATGCTCATGGCGGACCTCACTCCCGGAGGCCACGAAGCCGTCACGTGGGCCGCTCAGCACGTACAGAGCATCGCGCAGGGAGCCAAGATCGAGACCGAGCGCCGCGTCTCCCTGACGCTCCCGAACGGCATGGTGATTTCCGGCACCGTCGACAACATGCACGTCGACGCCGGTGTCCTGTACCTCTCCGACTTCAAGCGGGGCGAATACGCCGACTGCCGCCCGCAACTCGCGGCCTACGCCGTTGGGCTCATGCAGGAACTCGGATACAAGACCGCCACAGCGCAGATTCTCTACGGGCGCACGCGGCACATAGACGAGTTCGAAGTCGGGCTCGACGACGCCCTCGCCCGTCTTTCGGGCATGGTTCAGGAGATTTCCGACGGACGCGCGGACGATCCGGCACGTGGAATCCCAAGCGACGCCTGTACCTACTGCGGCCACGCTGCCACCTGCCCAGCCCTCGCTGGCGTCGCCATGGCTGTTGTGCGGGGCATCGACGTGGGTCTTGAGACCTTCGACCCAATCTCGATGCGCAAGCCAGAGACCATCGCCAAGGCCCTCGCCGCAGCCACTGTTCTCGACAAATGGTCCAAGGCGGTACGCGAACGAGCCAAGAGCCTGGCGCAGTCGGGCACCCCGATACCCGGCTACGCCATCAGCGAGGCCAAGGGTAAGCCAACCATCACCGACATCTCAGCGGCGTGTCATCGTCTCGGGCTCGACCCCGACGAGTTCCTCGGCTGCTGCAACGTCGCCATCGGCAAACTCGCCGTTGCCGTCGCTGAGAAGAACGGGCAGACTCTCGCCGTTGCCAGGGCCTTCATCGACGAGAAAATTGCCGACCTAATCCAACGAGGCGCGCCGTCAGTGAGCCTCAGAAAGAGCAAGTAATGATCCCCCGAGCAATGACCGCCCAGGACGACATGTTTCACAGAATAGACCTGCCCAATACGGCTGCTCGATCCATTCGCGGAATCCTGGTCGACCACGACGAAGAACTCTTCGAAGCCCTCCAGCGCCACCTCGACGGCCCAGACTGGGCGAAGCCATTCGCCATCTCGGTGGGCCTGAAAATCACAAAACTGCACACGAAGCAGAAGGTCGAAATGAAGATCGGCTGGGCCAACAAGTTCTCGGCTGATGCAGTGCCCGTGGAGATCGGCGCGGAGACGCAGCCGGACATGGTGGACGACGCAAAAGCAGCAAAAGAGATCGCAGAAGCGATCCTGGACCCCAGGAAAATAGCCGACGGGGCAACCGTGGAGGTCACCATCGATGCGGAAGGAGCCGCGAAACTTCGAGCGGCAGCCGAGAAGATGAGCGCCGATCACCCGTGGCCCGTAGACGACAACGGGCGGCAGGAGTCATGCCAATACCGCTGTGACGCCGACTGCCCTGCCGAGACCACGGACTACGACGACTGTCCTGGCGTCCAGACATGCAGGAAGGTTGCTGGCCTCCCTGTATTCACGGACGCAGGCGACCCGTCCTGCGGGACACTCGACACACCCGACTGCCCAATCTCCAAGACAGACGACCGAGATCATAAGTGTCAGGGCTCCTTTCGGTGCCCGCACTCAACCCCTGTAGAACCCGAGCAGGCCGTCGACAATCACAGCCCAGGACAGGACGCCACGGACGATGCCTGACAAGGTCGCCAGATACACTATCCCCAACCGAGACTGGGAGGCGCTCTACACCATCTACGATGAGATGGGGCCATCCCGGTCTATCGACAAGGCCCTGGCGAAGTCAGGACTCGACATCAAGAAGTCGACAGTGCGCACGCACGCCGCACGATACAAATGGCGCAGCCAGGCCAAAACACACGACGAAAGCGGCGGCGAACTATCGCCGATGACAATCGCCTCCGAGAAACGAGCATGCAAGATCGCCGATCAGCCCGGCATGCTCGGCGACATACCGGCAGCCTTCATGGAGTACCACGAAGATGTCGACCAAGCACAGTTCGACTTCGCATGCACATACTGGGACGCCAACGGCAACGCATCGAAGGCCATGATAATCACCAAGACCACGAAGCGCCACTACATGGCATGGCTTCGCAATGCACATTTCCGCGAACTACTCGACATCACGCGCCAAGCGAAGAACGACCTCATGAGCGAGAAGATATTCGTTGACGGCCTCAGGGGTAAGGATTCTGCCCAACGCCTCTACCAGATGGCGCACAATCCCGACTACGCATTCCTGAACCCAAGGCAGGCCACGGGGGCAGTTCCGCTTCCGCTCG
>DAOVZQ010000131.1 GCA_030635025.1 bacterium | reverse complement strand
CGTCAAACGAGAACGCGCTGACTGCGACGGCTGGAGCACTGGCCTCGCAGGGCAGCTACGACGTTACGATCAACACCCTTGCGCAGGCCCAGAAATCCATGTCCCAAGGCTTCGACACCACATCAGTCAGCGTTGGCACGGGTACCTTCTCGATTACTGTCGGAGGCGAGACGACCGATATCATTCTCGATGCCGGCGCCAGCAGCCTTGGCGATCTCGCGACTGCGATCAACAACTCCAGCGCGGGCGTCTCGGCGACGGTGCTCTTCGACGGGTCCGAAACAGGCGGATACCATCTGGTCATCTCCGCCGAGCAGACCGGCACCGAATCGGCATTCACCCTGGACGATAGCGGGTTGAGCGGCGGTACAGCCCCGACCTTCACTACCACCCAGGATGCAGGCAACGCCGAATTCATAATCGATACCCTGACGGTGACATCCCAAACCAACGAGGTTTCCAACGCTATTCAGGGCGTCACATTGGATTTGACTCAGGCAAATGCTGCAGAGACCATTCGCCTGGATGTAGGCGTGGATAGCGAGGCCCTGAAGGAAAAGGTCCAGACCTTCACCGATTCATACAACGCCTTGTTCAACTACATGAACGAGCAGAGTGGTGAGGATAAGCCCTTACGCGGCGATTCGCTCATGCGCAGTATTTCCTCGCGGGTGCGCACGGCCATGACCACGGCTCTCGGTAGTGGGGATATAACAACCCTGTACCAGGTTGGGCTCCGACAGCAGGAAGACGGAATCCTCAGTTTCGAGTCGGCGACGTTCGATGAAATGATAGCCGAGGACTATACAGGCGTACGCGACCTGTTCGTCGGCACGGATACCCACTCCGGCACCATCTACATGCTTGGTCAAGCCATTGACGATATGACCGATTCAGTGGATGGGATGTTCAAGCTGCGCACCGACTCCCTTACGGATCGGGTCGATCAAATCGACGATCGGATCGTACGTTATGAACGCAGTATCGATAAGTACGAAGCCACCCTGGTCGCCAAGTTCACGGCCATGGAGCAGATGATCGCCACACTGCAGGCACAAGCCAGCTACCTGAGCTACTAGGACCCGAGCCCGGAGCAAAGATGTACAACGACGGCATTCGCAAATATCAGGAAACCAGCATCAGTTCGATCGGACCTGAGCGCATGATCGTCATGCTCTATGAAGGAGTCGTTAGTCGGTTGCACGCTGCTCGGGAAGCTGTTGCCGCAGGAGATATCCCGTCACGATGCACGAATCTGCAGAAAGCCCAGGACATCATCAACGAGCTGAGTCTCTGCCTCGACCACAACGTCGGGGGCGTGATCGCAGCCAACCTTGCCTCCGTTTACGACTATATGAACAGAGAACTGCTGGAAGCGCAGATCACGGGCAGCACCTCGCACATCGATAATGCGCTTCAAGTGATCGATCCACTTCTTGAAGCTTGGCGCGCCATCAAACCGAGTACCACCGGACAGGCCACGGGAACTAACAAATCCAGCCACACCAATGATGGTCCGGAAAATGCTAAGTATAGTGCCAAGGAAGAAAAATCCACCGAGTCTATCTGCGTGGCGGTTTGACATGGACCAGGATATCGACAGACTGATTCAACTCACGAGTGATATGGCCGAAGCGTTTGATCAGGATGATCTGGAGACGTGTGCCTCTCTACTATCGGTAAGGGAAAGCGTACTCAAGGCTCTATCTGCCCGATATGGCCTAGAGTCGGGTAATGCGGTACCCCAACAGCTAAGCACGACCATGGTAACGATTCGTGAGTTGGATCTTGCCTTGGAAAATCGACTAACGGCCTCCATGTCTGAGACCAGCCTCCGCATCAATGATCTTCAGCAAAAGACCCGTCGCGATAACTCCGGGCCGAACTTCCTATATCTGAATCGGCGAGCCTGATCACACGGGCTCAGTCTTCATCTTCGCCTTTGTTCTTCTTCTTCAGGAAATTCTTCGGGTCGGGCTGGTCGGAATCGGCGGCCTTCATAGTGATGTTCTTGATTTCTTCATAGATCTCATGCCGGTGCACTGGAATCGAGCGCGGGGCGTCTATGCCGATCTGGACCTGGTCACCGCGAATATCGACGATCATGATGGAGATATCATCCCCGATCATGATCCTTTCGTTTCTCTTGCGGCTGAGGATTAGCACGGGACCTCCATGTCTCCACAGTGTGCTACGGGTACCATCGGATTAAACCTATCAACGCACGCCCGTTAGCGCACGTCAACCAGTTCTTCTTCCAAGTCGTGTTCGACCGAATCCGTAGACTCGTCTTGATCATACTTGCCGGACATGGCCTTGTCCACCGCTGTTCCAATCACATTTTCCGGATGACCGGCCGCGTAGGCCTGGCAGGCGTCACCGAAACGCGCCTGGTCGATCTCATGACGCAAGCCATAATCGCTACCCTCAAGGACGCACTGTATCCCCTTGCGATTATTAACGTTGACGATAAGAGGCGCTGACAGGTTGCCCGTGATAAGGCGACCATTCTCTTTGACCGTGGAGATGATCATCACGACGATGTCCTCCACGTCGTCGGCCTGCACGATCTTCTGGGAGCCGTCATCGATCTCGAAACTGTATGTCTCGGTGAAGAAACCCGGATCGGTAATCGGCACCCTGAATCCCTCTTTGTCGAGAGACACGAGCCATTTCATCGGCAAGGTGGGTTCCATATCAACCAGAATCCAGCGTCGCAGCTCCGGCAGACCGACCAGACCCTTGGGAAAATTCAATACGTCGTCGTCGCCGTGTTCACGTTTCTCGTCGTTCCGCTGACTCATGCTCACTCCTTTTTACCGTGGCAAGTCGTCCGTTACAGGTAATCGAAAAGGCTCATACTCAACATATCGCTCGAAACTATCAGGCTGGCCTGATACGAGACTTCGGCTTGTTTCATGTCCGACGTAACCCGGAGCAGATCCGCGTCACGAACTCCCGCCAGATTGTTGTGCAGGTTGAATTCCCGATCCATGTTCAGGCCTTCCATCCAATCCAGAAGATTTTCACGAGCCCCGATGGTCATCTCCAGTTGCAAGAGATGGTCCTCAATGGCTTCCATCTCTCCCAAGGCGCGCCTTATGGCCGTCTTGTCGTCAGACTGCAAGGCATCCTGGAGTTCCTGCAATACGTCGAAGAGCCGATGCGGAGCGCCCGTGCCGACCAGACCCATGCGACGGGCCGTATCGTCTCCGGAGATCTCGCGCACCTCGAAGACGTCGGCGTTGTTCGAGATGATCTTGAGGGAGTTCTCGCTCAATTCCATGGCCAGGGGCGGCAGTCCGGCCGCCGTTACTGCGGCCTCGAAGGTCGTCTTCACGTCGTCGAGAGTCGCCGCGCCCGACAGATCGATCACTACCGAGGTTCCATCCAGCACGAGTTCGATGGATCCCAGAGGCAGTCCCCCGGCGAGGCCTTCGATATCGGTCAGATTCGTGGTCCAGTCCGGTGAGACGCGGATATCGTTACCCACGACCACACCGTCCGCGGCGGTGCCGACGATTCCCAGCGACAGGGCCGTATCCCCGCCGGCCGGATCGGAGATGGTCAGGGGGCCACCGCCGGGGTCGGTAACGGTCAAGCCGGTTCCGTCGGCGGAGATGGCGGCGCTAAGGCCCGCGGCGTTGAGAATATCGATAACATCCTGGACGGTGCCGGCGCCTGACAGATCCACTTCAAGCGGAGTGCCGTTGCTGTCGGTCCAGTTGATGGATCCCGGTTCCCAGCCCGCGCCGTAGCCAATATCCGATAGCGATGCGGACGACACGAGACGGGGCGCCAGATCCGAGTAACCATAGAGACTCGACGTACTCGATCCCATAAGCTCACTGCCCGGTATGTTGACGCCCATGTCCGTATTGGGGCCGACCTGAGCGTTCATGATGCCCTGGTCCCCCTGATAGATGATCTCGCCACCGCTGCTGACAAAGGCCCGTTGGTCGGTACGATAACCGCCGAAGATGTAATTCCCCTCCAGGCTCTGATTCGTTATCGCTAGAGCCGCTTCGATCAGGCTGCCCATCTCATTGGCGCCGATCCGGCTGGTTTCCAGCGTGGATGTGGCGTTCAATTCACGTCGGCCTACATCCCGGGCGTCACGCATAAGCTCCACAAGGTCAAGCAGCGCCTGGTCGGTCTGAACTACCATGGTCCGAGCGCGGCCGATATTGTCCATGTACTGGCTGTTTTCCTCTATCAACTGCTCATAGCGCTGTATCAATCCAACGGCCTGCGGATCATCCGCGTAACTGTTGACGCGCCGTCCCGTTGAAACCTGCTCCTGCAACTCGGTCATACGTCCCAGATTGGTGTGCGTATGCTTGTAGATCAGGCTGGCTATGTGGTTGTTCGTGACTCTCGTCAGCATATCCACTCCTGTGATCAGACCATGGTCAGTACGGACTCGAACATTTCCTGGACCGCCGAGATGACCCGCGCGTTCGCCTGGTAGGCGTTCTGGTAGAGGGCGATGTTGGCGGCCTCTTCGTCCAGACTCACGCCGCGTACGCTTTCAAGGCGTGCATCGAGGGCGTCGATCGTCTGTTGCTGTCCCTCTACCCGGAACTGGCTGGCTGCCGTATCCGATGCGAGATCCACGACCAGGGCCGAAAAGAGCTCGTTCATGCTCATTCCCTTGTCGACATCCGTGCCGGACTGCCCGAGCGCCGCGATTTCCAGGGCGATGTCGGTATCGCCGGTGAGGTTCGTCCTCGATGTGGCCAGATACTGCGGATTGTCTACGAGCTGGGAGTTGACGGCGATGGTTGCGGCGCTGTCGCCCGTGAAGAAAAGCAGTCCCCGTCCCCCGTCGCTCAGGCCCTGCCCGTGTAGCTCATTGACCTTGTCGATCAGGATCCGGGACAGCTCGTCCAGTCCCTGGCGAGCGCCGAGAACGCTTTCCTCGCGCGCGCTCACCAGCCCCTTCAGGTGTCCTTCCGGCAAATCCACTTCGTAACGTCCGCCCTTGACGGTGATCTTGGCGGCCCCCCGCTGCAGCTCTTCGGAATCCGAATGGGTCACTTCCAGATGCTGGACGTGATCTCGTGTCACGACGGTTCGGCCGGAGATGATTACGTCCACGGTGCCATCGTCGCGTTCGATGACGTCCGCTCGAGCCAGTTCGGATATCTGGCCCAACAGGATGTCTCGCTGATCGCGCAGATCATTGGCCGTGGAGTTTGACGTCTCCCCGACGATGATCTGTCGATTCAACTGCGCGACATTGTCCATCATCATGTTCAGGCTGTTCACACTCGAGGCGATCTGGTCGTCCAGATCGTTGCCCAGGTTTTCCAGCGAATTGCTCATGGCGTTGAGATCGAGCGCCAGTCGTTCGGCGCTGCCGAGAACGTCCCGACGCAGCACTTCATTGTGAGGCGGTGTGGCCAGACTGCTCCAGGAGTTAAAGAACTGCGTCATCGCATCGCCCAGGTGGTTGTTGTCCATCGAGCCAAAAATGACCTCGATGTTCTGCAGGGCCATATCCTCCGTGTCGTACTGGGTCATCATCGACATCTGGTCACGCCTGTGCGCGATCAGGAACTGGTCTGTCTGACGCTGGATACTCATCACCTGCGTTCCGCTGCCCAGAACGCCGTAGGCCGTGAGCATGCCCCGTGCGCTGCCGGTAACGGCCCGTTGTCGCGAAAAGCCGGGAGTGCTGGCGTTGGCGATGTTGTGACTGGACGTCTGCATGGACGCGCCCGCCGCGAACATTCCCGTCAAACCGATCTGCATGATGCTGCCGAGGCTCATCTCATCTCCTATCAGGCTTGGCGTTGGATAACGCCTACGCAGGCGCCCTTGTGCTCGCCGCCGGTGGCGTTGTAACAGCCGTCGTTACCGGTCATGCCGCGGCACAGTATGTTTGCCTCTTCATCAACGAGGCCGAGGCAGAACCTGGCCAACATGCCGTTGAGAGAGTTCTGGCGCATGAGGTCGCCGGTCGTGAGTTCCCAGGTTCGAAGACACTGCCGCAATTCCCGTCCCGTGACTCCGCGCGTGCTGCGGGCCAGGCTGCTCATCCTAAGCTTGTCCGGGGCGATGCCGTGTCGCTTACCGAGATCCAGCAGAAACGTCTCGCGGTCCTTGCGGGCCGCCTCTGCCGCGGGCATACGTTCGCGCCATTGTTCGGCATTGGTTTCGAGATTCGCCACATCCTGAAGGCGCAGGTAGCGGTTCTGGTTCAGGGCTAGTTGAAGGAGTTCCGCGTACGCGATCTCTTCCACCTCCAGCCGTGCCAGCAGTCCGTTCGCCTCTTCATGAGCAAGCGCGGCGGTCGTCTTGGTCTTGTTCATCTCTCTCCTTCCGGACTCAAGCCGTATCAAGGGGCGAATCCGAGTGAGGGTGTGCCGTCCAGTTCGCCGTACATGGCGCTGACCTTGCGCACATAGTCTCGTGTTTCGGTAAAGGCCGGAACTTCGTTGCCGGCGCGACTGACGTTGCCGGGTCCGGCGTTGTAGGCCGCCAGAACCAGAGCCAGGTCGTCTGCGAAGCGGTCACGCATGCGTGATAGGTAGCGCGCGCCGCCATGAATGTTCTGGGCCGGATCCAGGGGATCGTCGACGCCCATGTCTTCGGCCGTGTCCGGCATTAGCTGCATGAGACCCTGGGCTCCGGCCGGTGAAACCGCATCCGGTCGACCACCCGATTCCTGAACCATCACGGCCAGAAGCAATTCCGGGGCGATATCGTGTTCGCGTGCCGCCAACTCGATCTCTGCGCCCCACCGTTGAACCGTATCCGCCGCCGCACCCCCCAGGTTCGACGCCCGCTTCCTCAACGAAGATGCCGCGTGATCTTCCGTCTCCGCATAGGCCGCCAGGGCTCGGTTCAACTCAGGCGTCCTGCGGAGCATCGATGTTTCGGGCAGGGCCTTCATGTCCGTCTGCACCGGCGCCCCACCCGTGCGGTCAGTCGTCAGAGGAGCCATCCCGGGAGTGTTGCGCGTATCCGGCGGGCCTTCTCCATT
>DAOVZQ010000148.1 GCA_030635025.1 bacterium | reverse complement strand
GTCATAATTTTATTATTTTAAAATCTATACGAAATTAGACCTAATGCACTGTGCCTTAGTTGGCGAAATCTGACAGCGCACCGTTAACTCAGTAATAATCAACATGTTATGGTTAAATATTTACGGCAGATGCGGCCAACACTCGAGCCAAAGTCCATATCGATAATGGATATTAACTTCGCACATCGATCACGTCACATGATTTTACACGTGTAAACCACGACATGTGCGGCTCTGCTCTAAAACAAGCAGATCGTCTCGAACGCCACTGTCGTGTTGCTGTCCGTGGGCTGCCCGTCGGCGTTGGTCCAGATGTCCGCATCGGCATTATCGAAGCGCACCTCCAACACTACGTCCACTCCGTTGCCCAAAGCGAAGGTCGGCGCAAAAGTCATCGCCATGCGAGGCATGCCCGAGGTAATGCCGAGAACACGGGGGAAATTGTAGTCCCGGTTGACATTGAACCAATCGAAGCGCGTCGTGAAACCCAGCCAGCCGTTGACGACGCGATGGGCCATGATCAAAAAGCCGGCCCATTTCTGCTCAATGCTCCCGCGTTTGATCACGCCCATGTTGATCTCACCGCCAAAGGTCCAAGTCTCGTCGGGTGTGAGGCTGATGTCCAAGTCGAAGACCCTGCGCTCAAATTCGAAGGAGTCAAAGAAACCCACAACGGTGTCGGGAAGATCTGAGTAGATCCACTCCTTGCCGCTGATGAACGAGACGCCGACATCGCCCACATCGCCCAGGCCGAAGTCGATGCGCCCGCCGAAGGTCTTGGGCTTGCCCTCCCCCTTGTCGTTGTCGTCCCAGCCGTTGACCCACCAGGCCGACAGGTCGATCCGCTCACTCGCGGCAAACCCGACCATGCCGCCGGTCAGGTTTGTCGGCAGTCCGAAGTCGAAGACCAGGGCATGGGAATACTGATACATGTCCGGAGCGTCTAGCATCTCGAAACCCATCGGGGCGTTGAATTTCCCGAAGGTCAACAGCCAGCGTTCGGCGAATTCCGGACGCCACGCCACATAGCCCTGCTCCAGGTCCTGGGCCCACTCGTCTCCGTCCTTCACGAACTCCACGTCGGCGCGAAGCACGATGGAGTCATCGACTACGCGCTCTATGTCCACTTCGACCTGGTCGAGGCTGAAAGTCGCCTGATCGTCGTTGCCGTCGTGACTGAGGCTGGCATCCACGAAACCGCTGATGACCGTGTCGTCGCCGGCGAGCGCTGCGGTGGATAGGATAAGACCGGATACGAGCGTGAAGATGAATAAACGCTTCACCTTGGACCTCCAGAATATGACTGAGTGGGACATCGCCCCGGAGTATGAGTCTCGATCCACGCTATGTCCACGCCGAACGGGAACCGGAGCGGGCGTGGAGTGTAGGAGGGCGGGTCGTATTCGATCCCGACCCGCGGAGGCCCTTCCATGAAAACGAAATTGAGACTGGCCGGACTGTGGCGTAGCTGGTGGCCCACCCTGACGGTGGTCCTCGTGATCCTCACCTTCCGCTCCGCCGTCGCCGACTGGTATGACGTGCCCACCGGCTCCATGCAGCCCACCATCTACGAGGGCGAGCGCTTCTTCTGCAACAAACTGGCCTACGACATGAAGCTGCCGTTCACCGATCTGGAGATCGCGCGCTGGGACGAGCCGTCCCGCGGCGAGATCATCGTCCTGGACTCCCCCCACGACGGCACGCGACTGGTCAAACGCGTGATCGGCGAAGCCGGCGACACGATTGCCATGCGGGGTGGCGTCTTGCTGATCAACGGCGAGTCCGCGACCTATGAACACGGCCCGGAACCGGGATGGTCATTACCGCCCGACGACGTCTCCCCTCACGTCTATCTGGACGAGACCGTCGAGGGATTCACACACGCGGTCATGCTGTCGCCCGGGAATCCCGTCGCCCGCGACTTCGGACCGGTCACCGTTCCGCCCGGACACGTCTTCGTCTCCGGCGACAACCGCGACAACAGTTTCGACTCTCGCTTCTTCGGCTTCGTGCCCGTGAGTGCGGTTACCGGACAGGCCGTCATGACGCTCGCGTCGGTCGATCGCGACCGACACTGGCAACCCAGGTGGGGCCGCTTCATGCGAGCCCTGCGTTAGAAACCGGCCGGTAGGCGCACTGACCCGCGGAACGTGCGCCACAAATACCGGCCGGCCCAATCGCGGCCGATCTCCCTACCCCCAAGGCCGCATACGAAGAGGCCGCCTCCATCCAGGAGGCGGCCTCTTCTTTGATTTCCGATCCAGGTCAACGCACCAGTGACATCTTCATCGCCGCAACGCCTCCCCCGTAAACCAGCCTGCAGACGTACAGCCCCGAGGGCAGGTTCCGGCCGGAATCGTCGCGGCCGTCCCAGGTCGCTGAACCGTCCCCCGCCGGTTGCTCGTCGGCGAAGAGGGTGCGCACGACACGGCCTTCCACGTCATAGATGGTCAGGGAGGCGTGACCAGCCCTGGCGAGGGTGTACCGGACTTCGGTATAGGGATTGAAGGGATTGGGACGACATCCGTGCAAGGCCGTGAAGACGGTCGGTGGATCAGCGCTTGTGACCGTGCTCGGAACGGCGGGTTCGCTCGCGTTGCCCGCATCGTCGACGGCTGCAACCTTGTAGAACTGTCCCCACGGATCCACCAGGTCGTCCACCCACAAAAGTTCGGTCGTCACATGGACCAGTGTCTCGGAGCTCGGCGAGAAGGCTTCGTCGTCTCCGCGGTAAACGTGGTAGGCGTCGACGTCCTCGTCACCGGCCGGCAGCCAGGCAAGATCGGTGTTTCCGCCCGCGTAGTGCACCGAAAACGCGAGGGGCATCGCCGGCGCCAGGTTGTCCACCGACCACCCCGAATCGGGTGCCGAGATGAAGAAGACCTGGGGGTCCGAAGTGTGGGCCGATACCTGGAACACGCTCTCGATCATGCCGGCGACGTTGCTGTCGCCCAGGGTCGGCACCGTATTGGCGTAGGTCTCCCACAACATGGCCGGTACCGCAGGGCCGACCGGCTCCCACAATACGCTTCGCACAGACCACAGGAGCGGCGACTCATCATCGTCGCGCCGGAGCTCCGTGATCGCGAGGTCGGGCTCGGTTGTAACGGTTCCACCCTTGTATTCGTCGACCCGCCGCCAGACCACGTACTGGGCGATGGGTGTCGGATCTCCGGGCTCGTCATGCAGGTCTCGGTCCCAGATTACACGCACCTGTAGGCCCTGATCGAGGGGGATGTCGGCGACCGAAGTAATGATCGCGGTTTCGGTCACGTCGACCCGCAGGGTGTCGTAGGGCTGGGCGGCGCACTCCTGATCGTGGGCCACGATCGTGTCCGCGCCGGCGGTCGCGCCGGCCGTGTAGGTCGTCTGCCAGACCCAGGTTTCAGGATCAACCAGCGTGGGCAGATCGATGCTCCCGGGCCCGGGTGAAACAGTGATCGTCGGCGCAGCCCCCTCGTCCGGCACCGTGTCGCCGAGGGCGTCGCGCAGCACGAACTGCAGATTGATCTGGCTTCCGGCATGTACGCGAGCAAAACCGTTGGGCGAAAGTTCGATAAGGTCGGGCGCATAGGATACCGGCGGCGCGCCCTCCGGCTGGGAACCGATCTGGCCTGCGTCGTAACCGTCGGGATGGTTGCCGGGCAGGCAGGGTGAATTCTCGGCCAAGGTGAAGTCCCCGAGCCCGGGATCGGCGAAAAGCGGATTGGCGGTGAAGTCGCCGACGGTTTCGTGGACGATGCCGGATTCGATGAAGGTCGCGCCGACGGTGTTTCCGTAAACGTCGTTGCCCGTCGTCGATACCGTGTCCGTGGCAATCACCGTCAATCCGAAGCCTCCGTTATAGGCCAGGATATTGCTTTCGATCGACACGCGGGGATGCGACAAGGCATCCAGGATCAACCCACTGCCGTTGAAAACGACGGTGTTACCCGCGATCGTGAACGGCGGACTTTCGGACTGATGGGACACGGCCAGTTCGATACCGGTATCGGCGTTTCCCCAGACCGTACATCCGGTGACGGCCTGGAAAAAGTTGAGAGGCTGCACGTAGACGCCGTGACCGCCGTTGCTGTGGATGACGCAATCGATGATCCCGTTATAAACGGGGGGATCGAGCCTTTTGATCGCCAATCCGGACTCGACCGCATTCACCTCGATGCCGCTGCCGTCGTTGTCGAAGACGGTGCATTCTGAAAAGTTGATCCCGCCATAACCGAAGACCGAGATTCCCGGCCCGCGATTGTCCGACACCTCAACCTCATGGATCACGCTGACCATGTCGTGCAGATACTGGCCGCCGAGGCCGTTGCGCTGCACGACGCAACTGTCCGCGACGGTGCCGACGACATCGTTGTTGTAGGACCACAATCCCCAACCGCCGTTGTCGTTGAGTGTGACTCCATTCAAAAAGAGTTCGCAGATCGTGGACGCGTTATGAATGCCGCTTCCGGTGTTGTCGACAATCCGACAATCGTCGAAAATCATGGCCCCGGGTCCGAACCAATCCGCGGCCGTACCCACGCCGTGGCCCTGACTTCCACCGATATCGCTGTGGCGGACACGGATTGTGGCCCAGCCCAGGTATATGCCGTCGCCAAAGTTGCCGATGATCCCACACGAATCGACCACGCAGGTAGAGCTGTCGCCGACATACAGTCCGGCGCCCACGGCCGCGGTATTCCCGGTAAGTCGGCAACCTACGAACTTCGGCGACCCGCCGTCGCATTTGACCGCGCCACCGGTCGCCGCCCAGCCGTTCTCTATGGTAAAGCCGCGTACGACCGTCGTGCTGTCTTCACCGGATGTGAACAGAAAACCGCGACGGGGTTCGAGCTCCGTCCCTCCGCAATCGATGTGGCAAAGAGCCGTGTCGCCGGAAGCCGAAGCGAGCAACAGGGATTTTCCCAAAGTATCGAGGTCCACGTTTCCGGAACCGGTCCAGACACCGTCGGCCACGAGGACCGTATCGCCCACGGCCGCGCCATTTAAGCCGGCCTGGATGGTGGTGGAATCGGCGGGAACATGGATGATGGTCGCATAGGCACTCGGCGCCACGAGTCCTATGACAAGCAGGAAGAAAAGCGGCATGCGCATATGCGAATCCGATCTGTTGACGCTGCGCAAGAAGAGACGATAAGCCCTATTAACCGAGACTCCCCACTGCAGCCTCCACTACATTCAGTATATCATACGATCGCACCAACGCCTTCATGGCCGTGTGATCCGTGTGCAGCGGCCGGTCCACATCCAGGAACTCCACATGCTTGCGCACCTCGTCGCGCGCCACGGTCACGCCCTGGCCTTTGTCGAACTCACGGAAGTCCAGCGCCTGGGCGGCGGCCATGAACTCGATGCCGATCACGCCGCAAGCGTTGTCGATGATCTGGGCGTTCTTGATGGCCGTGTTCATGCCCATCGACACGAAATCCTCCTGATCGGCGGCGGCGGGGATCGAATGGATCGACGCCGGGGCCGAGAGGATGCGCTGTTCGACGATGAGCGAGTCGGCCGTGTACTGGCTCAGCATCATGCCGCTGAACATGCCCGCGCCCTTGGTCAGGAACGCCGGCAGCCCCACGCTCAAAGCTGGGTGGAGTAGGCGGTTCAGGCGACGCTCGCTCAGCACGCAGATGATCGTCAGCGCCGCGCCGATCATGTCCATGGGCAACGCGACGGGCGTACCCTGGAAATTGGCGCCGGTCAACGCGACACCCTCTTCAGGCAGGAAAATGGGATTGTCGCCCACACCGTTCAGTTCGATCTCAACCTGCGAGCGCGCCCATCGGACGGCGTCATGGGCCGAGCCGATGACCTGGGGTGACGACCGCATCGAATAAGCGTCCTGCACCTTGGTGGGCATCTTGCCGGTCTGCAGGTCGCTCCCCGCGAAACAGGTGCGGATCGAGGCCGCGCTGCGGATCGCCCCGCTGAAGCCGCGCTTCTCGTGAATCTTGGCGGTGTAGGGCTTGAGGTTGGCGAGCAGGGCTTCGAGGGACATGGCACAGGCGATCTCGGCCTGCTTGAGCAGACGGTTTACGTCGCACAGATGCAGGGCGCTCATGGCCGTCAGCAGATTGCTGCCGTTGATGCAGGCAAGACCGTCGCGGGCCTGCAGACCAGGTATGGGGATGCCGGCGCGGTTGAGCGCTTCGGTGCCCGGCAGCAGCTCGCCCTTATAGTAGGCCTTGCCCTCGCCCATCATCAGCAACGCCACCTGGCTCATGGGCGCGAGGTCGCCACAGGCGCCCACCGAACCCTTCTGGCAGACATAGGGCGTGACGCCCTCGTTGAGCATGGCGATCAGCGTAAGCGTGATTTCGGGACGGCAGCCTGAGTTGCCGTGGGCGTGTACGTTCGCCCGGCCGGCCATGGCACCGCGTACGTACTCCAGGGGCGCGGGGTCACCGATGCCCGCGGCGTGGTTGTAGATCAGGTACTTCTGGAATTCCTGGACCTGGTCGTCGTCCAGAATGACTTCGCAGAGCTCGCCGATGCCGGTGTTGACGCCGTATAGGGTCTCGCCGGCGGCCACCTTCTCCTCGGGCATGGTGCGACAGACCTTGATCCGCTCAAGCGCATCGGGCTGAAGATTCACCGTTCCCCCAGGGCCGTTGATGCTCTCCAGCTTATCGATGGTCAGGCCGGAACCGTTCAGAACGACCGTCATCTCGTACCCCTTCAATGAT
>DAOVZQ010000374.1 GCA_030635025.1 bacterium | reverse complement strand
CGGTCGAGACGGTCGTGGAGACGCCAGGCGCAAAGCAGGGCGATGGCGAGGAGTCGCAACGCCAGGGCGCGATCGGCGAGTCCGCCGGTGGCTTGTGTCACGCCCGTGCCGCACATGGCGCCCGGTACGATGGCCGGCAACACGCCGGATACGGCGACGATCAGGATGAGCGAACCCACCCCGAAGATCCCGAGGGCCCAGCGACCCTGCATCGACGCCGCTTCGGAACGTCGTTCGAGTCCGAGTTGATCGCGGGTGGGGGCGCCCGGCTGCCAGCCCGACACCACGCGGGCGCTCGTGACGGCCCCCATGACGAGCAGGGCGACCGCAGCGGTGTCGCAAGCCAGGACGGCCATGATCAAGGGGTGGACCATCATGACGTGGAGTGTCCGGGATTGGTGTCACCCGGCGAGAGCCGGCCGCCATCGAGGGCGTATACGGCGTCGGCGACTTCGCTCGAAACGATGCGCGCGTCGTGGCTGGCGACGACGACGATGGCGCCCCGCCGGTCGGCCGCCGTAACGACGTCCAGGATCAGCTCGCAACGGGTGTCGTCCTGGTGAGCCGTGGGTTCGTCCAACAGCAGGAGCGCCGGGTCGGCGACCAGGGCACGGGCCAGGGCCACGCGCTGACGCTCGCCGCCGGAGAGGTTCCGGACGGGCTGTCGCTCCAGGTGCGCCGCATCCAGCGAGGCGAGCGTGCGACGGGACGCGTCGATTTTCGTGGCCAGCGTTCCGGGCCGGGGGATCAGGGGCGCGAGTACGTTCTCGCCCGCGCTGAGATCATCGATGAGCTCGGCCCGTTGGAAGAGCAGGCCCGTTTGACGACGCCAACGGTCGCGATGGGCCGCGGTCCAGCGCGAGACGGGGTCGTCGTCGGCCAGGATTTCGCCCGTGGTGGGGCGGATCAATCCGCCGAGCAGGTGCAGCAGCGTCGTCTTGCCCGCACCGGTGGGGCCGACCAGCAACGAGACGGCGCCGGCCCGGAAGCTCACGTCCACCGCATCGAGGAGTGTCGCCGTTGCGCCTCCCCGGTTAGTCCGGACAAGGCTGACGCTGCGGACATCCATGCGCGTGAGGGTCATTGCTCGCCTCCCCGGACCAGATCGTCGGGATCGGCCAGCGCGCTTTTGACGGCCGGAACCATCGAGGCGAGCACCCAGGGAATCAGGACCAGTCCCGCCACAGTCAGCAGGACGACTGTGGCGCCGCCCGGCGTGAGGAACAGGGGGGGAGGTGGGGTTTGCCACCCCAAGAGCAACGCGCCGGGCCAGGTCGTGCCGGGCCAGAGAACCAGTCCCCAGGCGGCGGCGAGTCCGGTCAACACGCCGGGGATACCCGTGGCGAGGCTCTTGAACAGGGAGAGGCGCACCAGATCGCCGGTGGTCCAGCCGAAGCTCTTATAGAGGCCGATCTCCCTTCGTGATCCGTTCCAGCCCCGCAGGGCCGAAATGAGGAGCAGGATCATGGCGAGTGTGGCGGGCACCAGGAGCAGCATGGCCAGGCCCCCGTCGCGCGACAGACCGGCGACCGCGGCGCCGGCGGCCTCACCTCGGGTCGTGATGCGCACGGGGAAAGGGAAGGCCGCTGTCAGGTCGGGGAGAATCGCCTCTTCCTCGGCTTCGTGGAAGACGGTCACAGCCAGGTCGGAGGCTTCGTTCGGGGCCAGTCCCAGCAGGGCCCGGGCGTCGGCGACATTGAGCAGGGCCACGTCGTGCAGGGTAAGGGAGACGGCGTCGTCGAGGAGGGTGGCGATGCGAAACTTCATGTGTGTGGAGCCGAGCAGTTCCAGGAGCGGTTCTGTCGTCGACGCGGGAACGCCTGCACCGAGTATGATTTCACCGGGTCCGGGCAGTGTGATGCCGGCAACTTCGAGGTTGGCTGCTTGCGAGGGCGTGACACCCATCACCGTGATCGGACCTTCGGGTGCCGTGACGACTCCCCGGATCCGAGGCTGCGCGTCCGTCACGCCGACTACGCTCGCAGCAGCTGCAACGGCTTCATCCACGGGGATGGGAGCCCATCCGCCGGACGTGACCCGGCGAACGACCAGCGATGGCCCTTCTTCGATCAGGGTGGTGGCGGTGGTGGTCCAGGCCTCGACGAGCAGGAGGGTCGTGGCGGTCACGGTGACCAGCGCGCAGACGACCAGTCCGGTCAGCACCGCCTCGCCGGGGCGTCGTGCCAGATCCCGCATCGCCCATGTGAGCATGCTGTGCAGCGTGCTTCCCTTCACCGGTCCGTTCCTGTCGCCGGGAGTCGTGCGCTCGTAGTGTTCGGGACACTCGGTGCGTGGGTCGTCACGACCGCGGGATGCGCGCCCTGTGGTGAGCGCAGACCTGTGCCCGAAGGGGCTAAGGCCAGGGCGTCCAGCCGCAGAATGTTCACGACCGCCGCGTTCGTCGCGACGGCGTCGCCTCTGAGCAGACCGCTGAGAGTCACGACGCTTGCCAGGGCAACGGCGGCGATCAGCCAGATCACACCGATGCTCTTTGCGGGCTTCGAAATCGTGGCGAGGCCGCCGTCAACATTGATCGATCTTGGCTCAAGGCTTAGCATCGGGGATCGCCTTCTTGCCGGTGATCTCTTCCCACAGGGCGTCGTTCAGATCCTTCAGCACAAAGGTGGTCTTGCCGCCGTGGCGTGTGATGAAGTCGGTCACGGAATTGGGGTTGGACAGGGGCACGATCATGGGGCCCATGGGGCCGGCCACGTCGGATCCCGCAACCCAGGTCGCCGTGTAGGCGTCGAGGGGTGCGCCCGTGAAATAGCCGGTGGTCACAGCCCGTTTCACCTGGGCGTCCCCGGCTCCCAGGTAGATCTCGGGGTGCAGGCTGGACTTCATCATGCAGCCGGTGCCGCAGAAATAATAGGTGCGGCCGTCGTCGAGTTCGATGGCCGAGACCATCTTCTTGTCCACGGTCGTCATGGCGCAGACGGGACAGCGGTCGGCGTCGCCGGGGTGCATGCGGTTGTCGTCGTCCAAGCCGAGTGCTGCGGGAACGGGCCCCTGGCCGATGGCTCGTGCGGGGGCCGAATCATCCTTCGCACAGGAGGCGGCTAACGCCAGGACAACAACCGCGGCCAGGACAGTCATCAGGCGAATCATGGGGAGGCTCCGTTCGGATTCATTAGATCATTGCGAGTGCCGTGATTTTGGGTGACTCTAACTCTCGGAAGCTTAGCTCCACGAAATAGCCCTGTCTACTCGGGAAGGACGACATGGACACCGGTCTGGTGCGGTTCGATTCCATATCGATGGTATTGCTCGGGTTGTTCGGCGTCGGCCACTGCCTGGGCATGTGCGGACCGCTGGTTGTGGCGTTCCCTGCGCGTGTGGGCGGCTACACGGCCCATCTCTGGTATCACCTGGGGCGTGTGGTCACCTATATCCTGGTCGGAGCGGTGATGGGCGCCGTCGGGGGGGCGATCGGCGGGCTGGGCGTGGTGGCGCATTTGCAGGTGGGGCTTGGCGGGGTGGCTGCGATATTTTTGCTGATTTTCGGTTTGGCCCGTATCGGTTTGATCCGGGAGCCCAAACTTCTACTCTCAGCCAATCCGGCCGGATTGCCCGGTTTCGGGAAGGTGCGCCGTGTGGCGGGAAGCGGCCGGCCCATTGGCATGCTGCCCCTGGGATTGGTCCTGGGGCTGCT
>DAOVZQ010000349.1 GCA_030635025.1 bacterium | reverse complement strand
CTGGCCAACAACGGCGCCCGTCATACCATCGTGGCCGGCATGTTCCTGGGCGCGAGTATCGACGGCGAACCCAATGGCCAGCCCGATCCCACCGCCACAGGCGACGATCTCGACGGCAACGACGACGAGGATGGCGTGGTGTTTACCTCGACGTTGACCATTGGGCAACCCGCCACCCTCGACGTGACAGCCTCCACGAACGGTATCCTGGAGGCCTGGTTCGACTTCAACGGCGACGGCGACTGGAACGAAGCGAACGAGTACGTCTTTGCGAGCTTCGCACTCGTTCCCGGCGTCAACAACCTGACCTTCATCGTGCCGACGACGGCCGTGCCGGGCACGACCTTCGCCCGTTTCCGCTTCAGCAACACGCTGGGGCTGAGCTACGCCGGCCTGGCGTTAGACGGCGAAGTGGAAGACTACGAGGTCGATATCGTCGACGACCCCCAACAGACCTACAAGTGGGAGCAGTTGCCGGATCTGACGCCCATGGGCATCGACATCAACGGATCGCCCATGCCCGGCGACTACATCCTGGCCGACGACTTCCTCTGTACCGAAAAAGGTCTGATCACCGGCGTTCGTGTTTGGGCCTCGTGGTTGAACGACTACCTGCCCGACGGTATGAACCCCGATCAGGTCAAGTTCACCCTGAGTATTCACGCGGACATTCCGGCTGCACAGAACCCGGACGGCTACAGCATGCCGGGCGACGTGCTCTGGTATAACGAGTTCGTGCCGGGCACCTTCGTGGTGGATATCTGGCGGGACGGGATTCTCGAAGGCTGGATGGACCCGCCTGATAACTACATGTTCCCGGGCGACACCGTCTGCTGGGTCTACGACTTTACCATCCCCGAGGCGGAGGCCTTCCTCCAGCTCGGCGATCCCGACGCGCCGATCGTCTACTGGCTCGACGTGAAGGCCGAGCCCATGGACCCCGAGGCGTTCTGGGGCTGGAAGACTTCCGAAACCCACTGGAACGACGACGCGGTCTTCGGCCACGGCGCCGAGCCATACTTCGGCCCGTGGTTCGAGCTGATCTACCCGCCGCTGCACGAGATGGCCGGTCTGTCCATCGACCTCGCCTTCGCCTTGCTCAACACAGAGGTGGAAGAGATCCTGGACTGGGGTGACGCCCCCGATGGCGCCGCCGCACCGGGCTATCCCACGTACAGCGGCAACGGCGGTGCCAGCCATGTGGTGGTGCCGGGCTTCATGATGGGCGCCCTGATCGATTCCGAACTCGACGGCCAACCCGACGCCGCCGCCACCGGCGACGACATTGCGGGCGTGGACGACGAGGACGGCGTGGTCTTCACGTCGCCCCTGCGCCCCGGCTGTATCGCCTTTGTGGACGTGACCGCAAGCGCCGCCGGCCTGGTGGACGCTTGGATCGACTTCAACGGCGACCAGGGCTGGCTCGAGGCCGGGGATCAGATCCTCGTTTCGATACCGGTCAACCCGGGCGTCAATTCACTGACCTTCAACGTGCCGGCCACGGCCGCGCAGAGTCTCACGACCTTCGCGCGGTTCCGGTTCAGCAGCGCCGGCGGATTGCCTCCCGGCGGTCCGGCTTATGACGGTGAAGTCGAGGATCACAGGGTCACGATCGAGGATCGCTACACACTGAAGTGGATCCAGAATCCCGACCTCAGCCCCATGGGCATCGACATAGCCGCGTGCACGTCGTTCGCCGGCGAAGACTACCTGCTCGCCGACGACTTCCTCTGCACGACGACCGGTCCGATAACCGACTTCCGCATTTGGGGCTCATGGTTGAACGACTATCTGCCGTTCGATCAGGACCCCAAGGCCGTGCGCTTCGTCCTCAGCATCCACAGGGACATACCCGCGGGTGCGCTCGAGGAGTGGAGCATGCCGGGTGAAATCCTGTGGTGGAAGGAGTTCGGTCCCGACGATTTCGGCGTGGAGATGTTCGCGGACGGTATCGTGGAAGGCTTCATGTATCCGCCTGCAAACTACATCATGCCGGGCGACTGGACCTGCTGGCAGTACAACTTCCATGTCGATCCGCACCTGGCCTTCCATCAGGAGGGGACCGAGCTCGAGCCCATCGTCTACTGGCTGGACCTGAAGGCCTACCCGATGGATCCCGAGTCCCAGTTCGGCTGGAAGACCTCACTGGATCACTGGAACGACGACGCGGTTTGGGGTTATGGCGAGGAGCCTTATCCCGGCCCGTGGTTCGAGCTGATCTACCCGCCGCAGCATGAGATGGCCGGACTGTCCATCGACCTGGCCTTCGCCATCCTGGAAGACCCGGTCACCGGTGCGCCGGAGCAACCCATCCCCCAGCGTATCGGGTTGCACCAGAACGTGCCCAACCCCTTCAACCCGAGCACGGAGATCATGTACGACGTGCCGGCCGGCGGCGGCCGCGTGCGTCTGGACGTCTACGACGCCATGGGTCGCCGGGTGCGCACGTTGGTGGACGGCAACATTCCGGGCGGTTCGCATGTCGCGGTCTGGGATGGTCTCGACAACGACGGACAGGCCTTGTCCACGGGTGTCTACTTCGCACGGTTGTATGCGGAGGGCGTCTACGAATCCGTCAAGATGGTGCTGCTGCGCTAACGCGTATCAGTCTCAAGCCGACCGGGCCCCGGGAGTAATTCCGGGGCCCATTTTCTTTCTTGTCACATATGATTTTAACATTATCTTTGTAATGCCAACAATTCTTGTGCAGACAAGAACTCTGGATGGTCCTGACCTCCGCCGGGAGAGACGACATGACGCTTGGAACGCTCAAAGCCGGAAGTACGGCCAAGTTGCTCGACATCGATCCGTGCAATGGGCTACGCTTGCGTCTGATGGAGATGGGACTGACGCCGGGCACCGAAGTCTCCGTGTTGCGCATCGCGCCGCTGGGTGATCCCATCGAGATCATGGTCCGCGGCACGCGTCTCTCCATTCGCAAGCGCGAAGCGGCTCTTATCCGCTGTCAGGCCACCTGATTCGGCCGGAGGAAATATGGCCCCGTTCCAGGACCATCGCGCCTCCGATTTCACCGTCGCCGTCGCCGGCAATCCCAATTCAGGCAAGACAACCCTCTTCAACGCCCTGACCGGCGCCAACGCGCGCATCGGTAATTATCCCGGTATCACCGTCGAGGTTCTCACCGGCCATCTCAAGCTGCCCGGAGCGGGCCGCGTGAGTCTAATCGATATTCCCGGCACCTATAGTCTCACCGCCCGTTCGCCCGACGAAGAAGTGGCCATCAACACCATCCTCGGCCGCAAGGGGATCAAACGTCCCGATGCCGTTCTGCTGGTGCTCGACGGTACGGCCCTCGAGCGCAATCTTTACCTGCTGATGCAGGTCCTCGAGTTCGAAATACCGGTCATCGCCGTCGTGAATATGCTCGACTCGGTTCGCGACGACGGCATGGACATCAACTTCGATGCCCTGCGTCGTATTTTCGGCATTCCCATCGTCGGCACCATCGCCCGCAAGCGGCAAGGCATAAAGCTGGTGAGCGAAACCCTGGACGAACTCTTGTGCGACCTGGAGTCGGCGCCGCGTCCCGGTTGGATCTGGCAACCCGAGTCGGACCTGGCGGCCGATCTGGAGAGTTTCGATTCGCTGATCGAGGACGAGGTCCGTTTTCGACTCGACACGCCCGGCAGCCGTCGAGCTTTCGCGCTCTGGCTGCTGATGAGCGTTGTACCCGATAGCGTTCTCGAGGTACGCCCCCGACTTCGCGAACATACGCTCAGGACTCGTGCCCGCATCAAGGCCGAAGGCCGCGACCTGACCCGCGAAGCGGTCGCCGGCCGTTACGACCACATCGACCGACTCACCCCCGAGATCCTGGCCCGACCGGGGAAACGCAGTCAGAAGACCGAGCGCATCGATGCGGTTCTCACGCATCCCTTCTGGGGG
>DAOVZQ010000351.1 GCA_030635025.1 bacterium | reverse complement strand
CGACGGCTCCGGATTCATGCGGCTTGATGGTCCGTAAAAGAATATGAACGGACGGCTTTTCCCAGCCACGGCGATACTAATCTGGATTAAAATACTCTGTCAAATCAATTAGTTCTGCCTCTAAAATTGTCCCCGGTCCTGAACCTGCAGGACCGGAGATATGAATATCGAAACCTCCGGCTGGCATCCACCCCACTGCCCCAATCCCAACTGCAAGTACCACAACGGCTCCACCGACTCCTGGTGCTACAAACGCAAAGGCTGGTACACCCGCCTTGCTCGCCCCAGGCGTATCCAACGGTTCACATGTCTCCATTGTAACAGAACCTTCAGTACACAGACTTACTCGACCACATACTGGCAACGTCTTCCAAAACTCGATATGCAGATCTTCATGATGACTGTCGGCTGTATGGCCAACCGACAGATCGCCCGTGCCGTTGACGTGTCTCCCGAGACGATCAATCGACATATCGCGCGTCTGGGCCGGCACTGCATGCTCCTCCACGCCAAGCTGATGGAACGGGCGATAGCCCATTCCACCGTTGTGATCGATGGCTTTGAGACGTTCGAACTCAGCCAGTACTATCCCTTTCACCACAACGTGGCCGTCGATGTAGATACCGGATTCTTTCTGTATCATACCGACAGTCCGTTGAGACGTAAGGGCCGCATGACGGATTTTCAAAAGCAGCGCCGCGAAGAGTTGGAAAAACTGAACGGTCGTCCGGATCCCCAGGCGGTGCGCAAGGGGGTGGTGAACCTTCTCGAAGAGATCACCAAAAGGCGCTCGACGATCGCGATCCGTAGCGACGAACATCCAGCCTACCGTCCGGCAATCCGAAGTATCGACTGTGACGTTCGACATGAAGTCACCAACAGCAAGGACCATCGCGATAAGCGCAACCCGTTGTGGGAGGTGAACCTGCTGGATCTGTTGATCCGTCATGGAACGGCGGCACACAAACGGGAAACGATCGCCTGGCCGAAGCGTCGCCAGGCGTCTGCTGAGCGGCTGAGTATTTTGCAGGTGTGGCGCAACGTGATCAAGAGGCGTTGGGAGAAGGGAGCGCCGGAATCTCCGGCGATGTTGAAGGGCCTTGTTAGCCGGTTGCTGTCGGTAGAGGATGTGCTTGAGAAGAGGTTGTTCAGGACACGGGTCGAGCTAAGTGAGGTCTGGGAGCGGTACTATGATCGGATGGTTGTGACGACAGCGTTGGGGGTGAATCGGCGGCATGAACTGACGTACGCGTATTGAGATCCTATAAGTGTACTTCTCAGGAATCGACGTAGCTCGTAGGGACATTTTCTGAGGCACAACTAATTCAATTGTATCATTCGGCCGCCTACGACTACGGCTTTCGCGCTTGTTGGTTTGCACAGCAACAGCGCCGCCACGCGATCACCGACCCGATCGTAGGCCGGATCGTCCAGATCAAAAAGCGCCAGATCACAGGCTCGTCCGGGCATCAGCGCGCCGATGTCGTTGCGGCCCAGGCAGGCCGCTCCGCCCAGGGTCGCCATTTCCAGCACCTCCTGCACGGTCATGGCCCCCGCGCCTCCGATGACCCGGTGCAGCAGCAGTCCCTGGCGCAGTTCGGCCAGCAGATCGGAGCTGTCGTTGCTGGCCGATCCGTCCACGGCCAGCCCGACCGGACAACCGGCCGCGCGTAGCTCTCGCACCCGGCAGATCCCCGACCCCAGGCGCATATTCGAGGTGGGGCAGTGGGCAATGGCCACGCCGGCGGCGCCGAGCCGCTTCACTTCGTCCTCGTCGAACCAGATGCCGTGGGCCAGCCACACGTCGTCGGCGAGCCAGCCCGTGTCTTCGAGCAGATCCACCGGCCGTATTCCGTAAGTCTCGCGGCAGTAGGCATCCTCGTCCCGAGTTTCCGACAGATGCGTGTGCAGGCGCACGCCGTGCTTGCGGGCGAGGACGGCCGTGTCGCGCATCAGTTCAGGCGTGACCGAGAAGGGGGAGCAGGGCGCCAGGGCGATGCGGGTCATGGCTCCGGGTGCGGGGTCGTGATACCGGGTGATCACACGCTCGCTGTCGGCCAGGATGGTATCGTGGTCCTGGACGACCGAGTCCGGGGGCAGGCCCCCGTCCTTCTGCGAGCGGGACATGCTGCCGCGGGTCGGGTGGAAGCGGATGCCGGCTTCGCGGGCGGCGTCGATCGTGATGTCGATCAGTTCGGGCGACGCGTCGCGCGGGAAAAGGTACTGGTGGTCGGTGGTCGTGGTGCAGCCGCTGCGCAGGAGTTCGCGACAACCGATCAGGGCCGCTTCGTGGAAATCCTCATCAGTCAGTTTCGCCCAGACGGGATAGAGCGTGCGATGCTACTGCGACCGCCCGGCTCTGCTCTCTTTCGCTCAGGCCCGTGTGCGGGTTTGGTAGAGGTGATGGTGTGTGTTGATCAGGCCGGGTAGCACGACGCAGCCCTTGGCGTCGAGGCGTTCGTATTCGTCGAGGGGAACGCCGTCTATTTCAGCGGGCGGCTCGCCCTCGCCGACGGCGGTGATCAAGCCGTTCTCGGCGGCGACCCAGCCGTTGTCTAGCACGCGGCGCTTGTCGTCCATGGTTACCAGGGGGGCGGCGCCGGTCAGCAGGAAACGTCGTGTTTCGGTCATCGTCCATTCTCCGTTGGTCCAAATTGTGATACCCGCTATACTGCACTTTGCGGGGGCGCACCACAACATCTCATCACCAACTGGCCCGCATCTTGATTCTGGGTACCCGCGTGTGTTCAAAACACCCGGTTTCGACCACAAAAGAGGGCATCCCGAATATCGTGATGTCCGTATGAGGGGACGGCGCGATCGGTCCCGAGACCAACAGGAGAGCGTCGTGCGAATCCAAAAGTTAAGGTATCTGGTGACCGCTGCGTCGCTGCTCGCCATCCTGGTTCTGCTCGCCGGCTGCGGCGGCGGCAAGGCCGTGACGCGCATCGACACCGATTCCACCATCGACCTGTCCGGCCGTTGGAACGACGCCGACAGCCGCATGGTGGCCGAGGAACTCATCGCCCAGGCCACCACGAGCCCGTGGGTGGAGAATCACCTGCTGGCCAACGGCAAGAAGCCCGCGGTGATCGTGGGCAACATCGTCAACAAGTCGTCCGAGCACATTCCCGTCAATCCCTTCATGGCCGACGTGGAGCGCGCCTTCATCAATTCCGGACGCGTGCGCATGGTCGCCACCTCCGAGCAGCGCGATCAAGTGCGCGACGAGCGGGCCGACCAGCAGCAATACTCGTCCGAGGCTTCGATGAAGGAGTGGGGCCGCGAGCTGGGCGCCGACTACATGATGCTCGGCGAGGTCAACACCATCATCGACCGCGAAGGCGGCGACGAAGTGAAGTTCTACCAGGTGGACGTCTACCTGATAGACCTCGAGGACAACACGAAAGCCTGGGCCGGCTTCAAGAAGATCAAGAAGTACGTGAGCCGGGACGGTTACCGTCCGTGATCAATCCGGCGCACATTCGTCGATCGGATAAATTCCAGGGACCGGCCAAGACAGTCGTCGTGGCCGCGTCCCTGGTTTTTCTGATCGTGGGTTCGTGCCTCACCGGTTGCTCGACCTATGTCGAACGCAACAGCATGCTTCGGTCCGACCTGGCCGGCGGCGATTACGAAGCCGCCCTGAAGGTCATCGAAGACGGCTCCAAGGGGCACGACCGTCTCCTCAACCTGCTTGAGCGGGCCCTGGTCCTGCATTACGCGGATCGCTGGGACGAATCGAACACCATCTTCGACGAAGCCGAACTCCTGGCGGCCGACCTGTACACCCGCAGTGTCAGCCAGGCCCTGGTCTCAATGGTGACCAGTGACGGCGCCATCGACTATCGGGCCACGCCCTATGAACTGGCCATGGT
>DAOVZQ010000438.1 GCA_030635025.1 bacterium | reverse complement strand
GACTTCGACAATGACGGGGATGTAGATGTCTATGTCGTAGGGCAGGGCGAGAATCACCTCCTACGCAATGATCGTGGCTCTCTGGTCGATATCACGGCTGATCCCCTGAACGATGATCAGGACGGCAAGTGCGCGGCCTGGGGGGATTACGATAACGACGGGCTGCTTGACCTCTACCTCGTGAACCAGAGCAGCCCCAACCAGCTGTTCCACCACACGTCCTCCGGCTTTGAGGTCGTCGAGGATTCGCCCGTTCGTGATACAGGTATTGGCCGTGACTGTGCATGGGTGGATATCGACAACGATACCGACCTCGACCTACTCCTCCAGAATTACGGCGAGCAGGTTCGCGTGTACATGAACGAGGGTGACGGGGTCTTCGAACTGTCCCAGTGCACGCTCGATGGGGATTGGTCTGCAAGCTATGGGATTGCCCCGGCCGATTACGACAGCGATGGTCGTGTCGATCTGCATGTAGCCGATTTGTCTGGGAACAACAAGGTGCTCCACAACGAGAGGGCTTATGCAGCTTCATGGTCCCAGATCAGATTGCACGGCACGATCTCGAATACACACGGGATCGGGGCTCGTTTGGAAATCCTGGCGGACGGTGTGTGGCAACACCGTGATGTCGGGACCAGTAGTGGGTACCTCTCAAGCTCGCCGTCGATGCTGAACGTCGGGCTGGGCCTTGCCACTGAGATAGACACCCTCATCGTCAAGTGGCCGTCCGGTCTTGTGGATGTTCATGGAGCCCTTCCTGCGAACTTGCGCTTACACTTATTCGAGGGTGGACTTGTCGAGAACGAAACGACCGAGTATACGGTGTCTGCCAGTCCTGGAGTCATCTCCTTGAGGTGGGATGACCATGGCGAGCTTGCTACAACCTATCAGGTTCAGCGTCTTGACGAGAGGGTAGACACCCAGGCGGGTGTTTCTGATTGGGCGATCAAAGATGTCGTCTCCGGGCAGACTGAGTGGGAGGATCGCAGAGTAGTGACTGGACTCAGCTATCGGTATCGAGTGTTGAGGGTCGAAGACTCACGTGCGGTCGTTCTGTTCGAGACCGAGTCCGTTACTGTCCCACAGTTGGTAACGGGGTTACGGGGAGTACATCCGAACCCGTTCAACCCGGCCACGAAGATATCGTTTTCTCTGGATAGACCCCAGGCTGTGACGGTCAACGTCTATGATCTGTCAGGCCGCCTTGTCGATGTCCTCACGAGCCGTGAGTACCCACCTGGATTCCATCATGTGGAGTGGGCGGGATGCGACAGGGATGGCCGCCCTGTCTCGTCTGGAACGTACCTGGTGCGCTTCCAGGGGGACGTGGTGAGCCAGTCCCGGAAGATGATCTTGGTCAAGTAGTCGGAGCGTCGAGCGAATCGAGGAGCTATCCCTGTTCCCGAAGTTAGGGGGGCGGGGGGGCGAGAGTCCTTGGAGATCAGGGCGGACGAATAAATAGAAGGCACACCCACTGAAGCTGGCAACATACAGTGTCCTGTTGATGAAAACGACTACGTTATTACTATGTTTATGAGGCTGCTTCCGCCCAAAAATAATTGCGACCGATGCTAACCTTTTTCCCGTACCAGCAGTCTATATATCTGAACTCATCGGGCACGGCCCCGATTCCATGTACGCTCACGTGATAAAAAATGTGAACGGGGATATCCAAATTAAGAAGCGGTAGGCGACGCACTTTTCTCAATGGATATTCGGCGGTGGCCGGCATTGTGATGGAAACCAATCGTAATGTCGGCCCCTGGGCAACCCTAATCCGTGGGTCCATGGGAAAACCGCCCCCTTAGCCCAGAAAGGCTCCCATGAAAATCATCATCTTCACTCTGGCCCTCTGCGCCCTCGCCATTCCCGCTTTCGCCGCCGCCCCCCCGGCCCTGGTCGACACTGACGGCCCCGCCGAGGGCGTCGTCACTCTCGATCTCGAGGAGCTGTGGCGCGCCGGCGGCGAAGACGGCGAGGTCCTCTTCGGCCGCATCAGAGGCGTGGTCCGGCACAGTAACGGCGAGGTCTATGTGCTGGATAACCAGCTTGCCCAAGTTGAGGTCTTCGGCCCGGACGGCCAGCACCGACGGACCCTGAGCCGACAAGGCGACGGACCTGGCGAGGTACGGCAGCCCATCGGACTTGCGCTCCTGAAGGACGACCTCGTGGGTATCGCTTCGGGCTTCCCGGGCAAAATGATCACGCTGAAGCTCGACGGCACTCCGGTCGATACGCGGTACCCCATCGGCGAGCCCGCGGACGGCAACATCGGCGTGATGTACAGTCTGAACTCCGGTGGCGGGCTTCTGGGCGCGACCGGCAGCCGCCTGGTAATGGACTCGCCCGAGAACAGCTACGCCGAGCGGTTTCTGGCCATCTCAGACGCCGGCGGCAAAGACTTCACGCGGATCCTCAAAAGACGGACGCCTCTGGACACGACCGGCTTCGACTGGGACGAACGAGCCGACGACTACTTCGACGGCCGTTGGGACCTGAGTTCGGACGGACTGCTTTACGTCGCGACAGAGCGCGACCGATACGTGGTCTCGGTATTTGACCGAACCGGCAAATTGCAACTCACCTTTGGGTGCGACCTGAAGCCGCGCAAACGGACGGACAAGGACAAGCAGCAGGTTAATCCCATGATCATCGTCTCCGGGGTTTACTCCCGCGACCAATGGGACATCTGCGATTACGACGAATCAATCAAGCGCATCATGGTCAATCCCGACGACGGCTCGGTCTGGGTGCTGACGCCCAACGGCGCCAACGAGCAGCCCGACGGCATCCTCGAGACCTGGGACGTATTCAGCCCGACGGGTGAGTTCCTGCGGCAGGCAGCGATCCCGTTGGGGAACGAGATCCGCGATGGTTCCTGCTACCTGGGCGGCGACAACCTCCTACTCGTGGTCCGGGGAATCGGCACCTCGGTCATGAGCGACAGCGGTGAGGAAGCGGCCGAAGACGAAACTGTGATCGAGCCGCTGGAGGTGATTTGTTACCAGATGCGGTGACGTTTGCCCAGTAGGTACGCGCCTGTTCCGGATACCAATGAGAAGGGTCGTGGGAGCGGCTGTCCCTACCATTTATTC
>DAOVZQ010000087.1 GCA_030635025.1 bacterium | reverse complement strand
GAAATGGCTAAGTTGAACATCAAGACGAACGAACGCTACCGCCCCCTGGCGAGGAAGTTTCACGACGCCGAGTCGGAAAGCCTGATCAGCGATTTCTGGCGTGAAAAAGACGTGTTCCGTCGCAGCATCGCCGAGCGTGAGGGAGGACCCGACTGGGTCTTCTACGAGGGACCGCCGACAGCCAACGGTCTGCCCGGCGTCCATCACGTCATGGCGCGCATGACCAAGGATATCGCCTGCCGTTTCAAGACCATGACCGGACATCGCGTGGTGCGCAAGGCCGGCTGGGACACCCATGGCCTGCCTGTGGAGCGGTCGGTGGAAAAGCAGCTGGGTATCCAGGGTCGTTCGGCCATCGAGGACTACGGCCTCGAGCCCTTCAACAAGACCTGCCGTGAGAGCGTCTGGTCCTGCAAGTCCGATTGGGACGAGTTCACCGAGCGCCTGGGCTACTGGGTCGATCTGGACGATCCCTACATCACCTACGACAACAAGTACATCGAGTCGGTGTGGTGGATACTGAGCCGCTTCAACGCCGAGGGCCTGCTCTATCGCGGCCACAAGGTCGTGCCCTACTGCCCGGTCTGCGGTACGCCCATCTCGTCGCACGAGATGGCCAACAGCTACCAGACCGTAGACGACCCCAGCATCTTCGTGAAACTCAAGGCCATCGACGCCGACGAGTATTTCCTGACCTGGACCACCACGCCGTGGACCCTGCCTTCGAACGTGGCTCTGGCCGTGGGTGAGGATTTCGATTATGTGCGCGTGCGTCACGGCGACGACGTACTGATCCTGGCCGAAGCCCGCCTGGTCGCGCTCGACCCCGAGACACCGACCGAGGTGCTCGACCGTTTCAAGGGGCGCGACCTGCTCGGTCGGCGCTACGAACAGCTGTTCCCTTTCCTGGATCCGGAAGAGGGCAAGAACGCCTTCGTGGTCGTACCGGCCGACTTCGTCACCCTCGAGAGCGGCTCGGGAATCGTGCACATGGCGCCCGCCTTCGGCGAGGACGACTACCAGATCGGCCAGCGTGAAAATCTGGCGTTCTTCAACCCGGTCAATGCCGCCGGCGAGTTCGTCGATGCCATCGAACCCTACAAGGGGCTGGGCGTCAAACGGGCCGACCGCCAGATCATCCGTGACCTGAACGCCCAGGGCAAACTGCTCGCCGAGAAGGTCTATTCCCACGATTACCCGTTCCACGATCGTTGCGGCAACCCGCTGATCTACTACGCCACGCCGTCGTGGTTCATCCGCACCAGCGCCATGCGCGACAAGCTCGTGGCCGCCAACAAGGACATCACCTGGGCGCCGCCCGAGGTAGGCAGCAAGCGTTTCGGCAACTGGCTGGCCGGCAACATCGACTGGTCCCTGAGCCGCAACCGCTTCTGGGGCACTCCGCTGAACGTGTGGATCTGTGACGATTGCGGAGAAACCCACGTGCCCACCTGTCGCGCCGACCTGTCGACCTTGACAGGCGCCGACCAGTCGGAACTGGACCTGCACCGTCCCTACGTGGACGACGTAACCTTCCCCTGCACGGCCGACGGTTGCTCCGGCACCATGTGTCGCACGCCCGAGGTTATCGATTGCTGGTTCGACAGCGGCTCAATGCCCTACGCCCAGTACCACTATCCATTTGGCGACAAGGCGCTCTTCGAGAGCCAGTTCCCGGCCGACTACATCAGCGAAGGCATCGATCAAACCCGCGGCTGGTTCTACACCATGCTCGTGATCAGCACATTCCTGTCGGGGCATAGCAGCTACAAGAGCTGCCTCACTCTGGAGCTGATCCTCGACAAGCACGGCAAGAAGATGTCCAAGAGCATCGGCAATACGGTCGACCCCATGGAGATCATGAAGGAGTACGGCGCCGATCCGCTGCGCTGGTACATGCTGACCGCTTCGCCCGTGTGGACGCCCACGCGCTTCGACCTGAACGGCGTGAAGGAGGCCCAGCGCAAACTGCTGGCCACCCTTGAGAACGTCTACGGCTTCTTTTCCCTGTATGCGAACCTGGACGATTGGCGCTCGGGCAACGATCAGCCCGCCGAATCGACCATGCTCGACCGATGGATTCTCAGCCGGTTGAATAGCGTGACGGGGGAAGCCCGTCAGCACCTGGAGGATCTGGACTTCACGCGCGCCGCCAAGAAGATCGGCGCCTTCGTCACCGACGACGTGAGCAACTGGTACGTACGGCTGACGCGCCGCCGTTTCTGGAAGGGCGAGTTGTCGCCCGACAAGAACGCCGCCTTTGCGACCCTTTATACGGTGCTCGACGGAGTCGTGCGTCTGCTGGCCCCGGTGATCCCGTTCACCACCGAGGAGATCTATCGCGGGCTGCACGCCGGCGACGATGTTTCGGTTCACCTGGCCGGCTATCCTTCACACGACGATGCGATGGTGGACACGGATCTCGAAACCGTCATGAGCGCGACCCAGCAGGCGGTGAGCGTGGGACGGTCCCTGCGCCAGGACGCCAAGCTGCGTACACGACAGCCCCTGGCCCGGCTCCTGCTCCACGCGGAGGATGGTCGTGCCGACGACCTGGTGGGAGACGAGCGGTTGCGCACGATCCTGGCTGAAGAACTCAACGTGAAGACGGTCGCCAGGCTCGACGACCCCCGTACGGTCGTGGAACTGGCTGCCAAGGCCAACTTCCGCGCGATGGGGCCGCGCTTCGGTAAACGGGCGCCGGCGGCCGCCAAGGCCATTACGGGCATGACGCCGGAGCAGATCCTAGAATTGCGCCGCAACGGAGCCGTGGATCTGGATTTTGAAGGCGAACCCACGTCCTTCTCCTTCGAGGAGATTCAGGTCGTGGAGAAGGGAATCGGCGACTATGCTGCCGGTTCAGAGAACGGTCTGACCGTGGCGTTGGAAAAGACGCTTACCGAAGAGCTGCGCGACGAAGGGCTCTGTAGGGAGATCGTGAACAAGGTGCAAAACCTGCGCAAGAAGAGCGGGTTTGCGGTTGAGGACAGGATTGTGTTGCATGTCCACGGCGATACGGATGTGCAGCGTGCCCTGAAGAATTTCGGCGATAGAGTCACTGGTGAGACCCTGGCTGTAATGGGCCGGGGAGAGGCGGACCTGCCTTATACCGACAACTCTGCGGTGGACGGACTTGCAGTGTCCATCGCCATCGACCGGCGGGCCCGGGACCGAGGAGGAGAGCATGCGTAAGACATCACTCGAAAGATTCCGAGCACTGATCACTGACGAGAAGGAGCGCGTCGATAAATCGCTCGTCAAGCATACGAAGATCATCCATCACGAGGGTGAGGACTTCGGCGGCGATCTGGCGAAGGCGCATTCGAATCACATGGCTGATCAGGGCAGCGATGAGTTCCAGTACGAGACGACCATCCACTTCGCGACCACCGAGGGTCGCTATCTGTATCAGCTCGACCAGGCGATGCAACGTATCGAGGACGGCACCTACGGAAAGTGCAGCGGCTGCGAGAAACAGATATCCCTGGAGCGCTTGAGAGCCAAGCTGGATGCTCGCCTTTGCATCGAATGCAAGGAGCGCGAGGAAAGGGATCGCTATTGAACCGTGACTCCAACGCGCTTCCCTGGTTGTGGGCTCCCCTCGTACTGCTGGTCGATTTCGTGACCAAGCGACTGGTCCTGGCGCATGCGGACCGGCTCCTGGATCATGTGGACGTCATCGGTACGCTCGCCCGCTTCACCTACGTCCGTAACCCCGGGGCCGCCATGGGCATCGCCTTCGGTGGTCGCACGCTGCTGATCACCATCAGCATGATCGCCGCACTCGCCCTCATCCTGCTGTATCGCCATACGCCTTCGCGACTGGCGATTCGTCGTTGCGCCATAGCCGCCATCCTGGGCGGCGCGCTTGGCAATCTCGTCGACCGCATCTTCTACGACGGACTCGTGGTGGACTTCATCGATCTCGGGATCGGCGCGCACCGCTTCTATACCTTTAACGTGGCCGATATGGGCGTTACCCTGGGCGGTGTTGTTCTTTTCCTCAGTCTCTGGAGAGAAGGTCGCGAAGAGCAATCTGCACGGCGTGATGACGACGACCTCGATCCCTCGCCCTCACCTTTGGTGGTTGACGATGACGCCTGACCCCGACACCCAACGGACCTTTCGTGTCGACAACGACGAAGCCGGCCAACGTCTGGACCACTTCCTGACCGCTCGCTGCGAGGATCTGACCCGCAGTCAGATCCAGCGCTCTATTTCTGCAGGAGGAGCACAGGTCGACGGGAACGATCGCCCGAGTCGTTACAAGCTTGTCGCCGGGCAGCAAGTGTCATTCACACTGCCCGTATCGCCGCCCGTCACCGCTGAACCCGAAGACATTCCCCTGAATGTGGTCTACCAGGACGATGAAATACTGGTGGTCGACAAGCCCGTGGGCCTGGTGGTTCATCCTGCGCCGGGCCACTACTCGGGCACTCTGGTCAACGCCCTGCTGCACCGTTTCAAATCGTTGCCCGGCGGTGACGCCATGAGAGCCGGCATCGTACACCGCCTTGACAAGGACACGTCCGGACTGATGGTCGTGGCCTTGACCGAAACGTCCCTTCGCGATCTCCAGGATCAGTTGCAGCAACGGAGCATCGGCCGCATGTATGAGGCTCTCAGCTGGGGGCAATGGGACCAGGACGAAGGCACCCTGACCGGAGCCTTGGGACGTCATCCCGGACTACGCCAGCGCATGGCGGTGCTCGAGACGGGGGGCAAGTCGGCCGTCACGCACTATTCCGTTCTCGAGGATTTCGGGTTCGTGCAACGTTGCGAAGTGAAGCTGGAGACGGGACGCACACATCAGATCCGCGTTCATTTCGCCCACTTCAATCATCCCGTGGTCGGTGACGGACTCTACGGAGACGACGCCCGCGTCAAGGGCGTGCACCCACTGGATCGACCGGCCGCCCTGGGCATGGCCGCCGCGGCATCGCGACAGATGCTGCACGCCCGGGATCTGACGCTTCGACATCCCGCCACGGGGGAGCCCCTGAGTTTCACGGTGCCCCCACCCGACGATTTCAACCGGGCCCTGACGGTCCTGCGGGATGCCGCTCCGTCCGCTTGAGGCCGCCATTGGTTCTGGACAGCGTAGGCCTCGGAGCCTATGCTCGCGAGAGTATCGTCGTCGTTGGGAGTCGCCAAGGAGGCAGGTTTGAAGATCAAGGAGCGCATTCGCGACGGAGTCGTTATCCTGGAGCTGCACGGCAAGCTCATGGGTGGACCCGATGCGGCCACGTTCAACGACACTCTCAAGACCCTGCTGCACGAGGACCACAAGAACGTTCTGGTGGATTTGTCGCGGATCAACTGGGTCAACAGCACGGGATTGGGAATCCTGATCTCGGGTTATTCCACAGTCAAGAAGAGCGGCGGAGATTTGAAACTCTTGAACGTGTCTGATCGTATCGAGAGCATTTTCATGGTCTCAAAACTGCACACGGTCTTCATCTCGTTCAGCGATGAAGACGAGGCAGTCAACAGTTTCGCCTAATCCGGGATGGAGCGATGACCGGCGCCACCGAAAACAGCCAACGCATCGAGCTCAAGATTCCCAGCCAACTCCTCTACCTGGGTGTTCCTGATGCGATCCTCATGGAACTGGCCGGCGATCTGCCCTGCGAACAGCAGGACATCGATCAGATCAGCACGTCGGTGATCGAGGCCTGCACCAATGCCATGGAACACGGCAACGGTATGGACGAACAGCGTTACGTGGAGATCTATTTCGATATCGCCCCCGACCAGATCGCCATCACCGTCCTCGATTCGGGACCGGGTTTCGATCACGAGCAATGGCGTCCCCCCGAGGATCTCATGCGCGAACGCGGTCGCGGCATCACCATCATGCGAGAGTTTTCAGACGAACTCACCTTCGACTTCGCCGCCGACGGGAGATTCCGGGTGCGGCTCCGCAAGCATCTCCAGCGACAGGGATAGGGCCGTGGCCGTTGTGCTCGGGCTCGATTACGGCTTACGACGCGTGGGACTGGCCGTCAGTGATCCCACCGGTTCACTCGCCTCGGGCGTCGGCTGCCACACATCCCCCCAGGACGGTTCCATTCTCGATCGACTCGGCGATCTCATTCGGGAACGATCCGTGGAGCGTATCGTCGTCGGTCTGCCTTTGACCGCCGACGGTCGCGAGGGTGAAATGGCGCAAAAGGCCCGCCGCTTCGCGGACCGGCTTGCCGAGGCTTTCGCTTTACCCGTCCATCTAGTGGACGAACGATACAGTTCCCAGGAAGCCGACGCCTGGTTGCGTAAGGCGAACCGTCGCCCGGGCCGTCGGCGAAAGCCCAAGGGCGAGCGGGACGAGATCGCAGCGGAGCTCATCCTCCAGCAGTACCTGGATTCCCAGTCCCCGGACCCCCGGAGTACGCCATGAATCGCCGCCACCCGGTACTTGCTGCGGCCGCCGTTCTGGTGCTGGCTGTGCTTCTGGTCGCCGCCGTATGCTGGGTCAATTGGACGACGCCGGGTTCCGATACGGGGCGCGATGTGATCGTACTGATACCCAGGGGGGCGGTTCTGCCCCAAGTGGCCGATACCTTGGTCGCTCATGACCTTCTCCATCACCGCTCCGTCTTTTTGTGGGGTGCGCGTATTACGGACCGCGACCGCGAGATCCGCGCCGGACGCTACGCCCTGCCGCGCGGAATGTCCCCTCGCGATATGCTGGATCGTCTGGTGGAGGGCCGGACCGTGCCGGTGAAGATCACCCTGATCGAGGGTGACCAGGCCGCGACGATGGCAGACCAGTTGGCGTCGAAGTTCGATTGGGGTGCGGAGGTTTTCCTGACCGTTGCCGATAGCCTGGTTCGTGATCTGCTGGACGATTCGCCCATGGCCGGAGATCCGGGGGCCGTAGAGACCTACGAGGAGATCCTGCGGACGGAAAGGAAGCGAACAGGCCGTCCGTTTCCTCTTTGTGAGGGATATCTCTTTCCGGAAACTTATCATTTCGCCGAGGGTCTGGACGCCGTACAGGTTGCAACGGCCGTGCTGGGGGAGGGATTCGCCCATTGGCGAGGGTTGCTTGACAAAATTTCCGAGGGCACCGGCCTTCCGTCCACTTTTCACGAAGTGCTCACCCTGGCCGCCATCGTCGAGGCCGAGACCCCCCGTGTGGACGAAATGCCGCGTGTGGCCGCCGTTTACCTGAACCGCCTGGCACGCCACAGAAACCTCGAAGCTGATCCCACAATTGCTCATGCCACGGATAAGCGGGGCCGGCGCATCCTTTACGCGGATCTCGAGGTGGACTCGCCCTTTAACACGTATCGCCGGTCCGGTTTGCCCCCCGGGCCCATCTGTTGTCCGGGTCTGGCTGCCGTAAGGGCTGTTTTAAGCCCAGAACCCGGATTCGACGCACTATATTTCGTTGCGGATGGGCATGGCGGACACGTGTTCTCGAGGACACTGGAGGAACACCAGGAAGCGGCTCGCACCTATCGTAAACGTCGGGCCGCCCAAAGTGGGGGCTGACGAGACGGCATGGGCTTGACGATGGTGTACAACGGCACTATGCTTGGCCGGCGATAAGCCCTGCGGATGGGGCTGCCTAGGCAATAAGGAGATGCAAAATGCTCGTGATCAAACGGTATGCATGGCTTTTCGGTGGGTTTACGGCGATTATCGCTGGATACACACTGCTGGGTTCCGGCGACATCACCCTGGCGCCGTTGCTTTTGGTTTTTGGTTATTGCCTGTTGATCCCAATTTTTCTACTTCAGTCTTTTTTGCAGGGAAAGGGCGAATAGCTCAGTTGGCTAGAGCTCCTGCTTTACACGCAGGAGGCCACAGGTTCGAGTCCTGTTTCGCCCACCAAGACCGGGTCCGCGCCTATTTGGCGCGGACCTTGCTTTTTGAGGTGCGGTACTGAAGTTGAGGATCAGCCGCCTCATGAATAATGAGCAATTACGCAGTATTTCGAAAAAATGGTGTTGCATCGGTACGGCACGTGTGGTAAACTCATGGAGTCAAGTTATGGACTTATGAAGAGTGGAAGGGAGGGTCAACGTAGTTGCACTCGTTCTCGCTTGGGTTTGCCGCCCTCGCATGGAAATGCCTTTTAGGAGGTGTCCTAATGCTTCGTAAGAACATTGTAGGTCTCTTGATCTGCATCGCTGTCATGGGTGTTACATCCCTTGGCTTCGCTGGTATTCCCGAACTCACTAGGTGTACGGCTGAGATGCTGAACATGACGGCCGACCAGGTCAACGTGTTTAACACTCCTGATGGCTCCGGCTATCTGATGACCGAGGCCCGTGACAAGGATACCGCTCCTGGTACCTGGGAAGATGCGACCATTACCGTCACCCTGATCGACGGTACTGTTGCTGCCAACCCGGTCTTCGCCTATCCGTTTGAGGATCTGTGGCTCGAGAACAATTATGCTCCGGGCTATGCCATTCCTGCTCCCCCGGCCTTTCCTACTGGAGCGCCTGGACTGATCGCTTGCCCGAACGGTACCGTTGCTGACGCCAGCACCGATATCAACGGCCAGACGACCTTCTCCGGTCCCTTCTATGCCGGTGGACACTCTTGGTACACAGAAGATGGCGATGACAACAACGATAGCCAGACGTCAGTCATGGTTAGTGGTGCTGCAATCGCTGGCT
>DAOVZQ010000392.1 GCA_030635025.1 bacterium | reverse complement strand
TCCAGGATTTTCCCTTTGTCATCCCACAGGTAGTGCCTAATCTGAGGTTCCCCCCACAAGATATGGGGGTCCGCCAGTCGGATGACCAAGGTTTGCACAATGGTGTAAATCCTCAAAAACAAGTCATCCCGGCAGCAGGAAAATCAGATGATCAAGGGGTAGTGGAGGCCATCTGATATCGCGCTGGAATGACCAGCGGTGGTGCAAGTTGCCCCCGGAATCGCAACATAGAGTCAAGGAACGACACAGCAGGAAAGAGGATCTCCATGACGGATCACACGGAGAAAAGATTGCAGGCCGCTGCAGGCACCGAAGTGGGCACGGACGCCCCCCCGATCGAAGACCTGGCCCCCGAACTCGATCTCGATCGACTGGCCGCCTCCACCGAGGATGACGTCGTCGAGGAGTCCCGCCCGAGCGCTCCGCGCCGCGGTCTCTCCTTCGAGCGTTGCAACACCACCGTCGGCATTAATCCCATGGACGAGATCAAGTGGGAGCAGCGCGACGCGTCGATCATCGCCAAGGACGATGAGATCATCTTCGAGCAGAAGGACGTGGAGGTTCCCAAGTCCTGGTCTCAGATGGCCACCAACGTCGTGGTGCAGAAGTATTTTCGAGGCGCGCCGGGAACGCCCGATCGCGAAACGTCCGTTCGCCAGCTCATCGGTCGTGTGGTCGATACCATCACGAATTGGGGCGTGACCGACGGCAGCTTCGCGACCCTGGACGACGCCCAGACCTTCCAGGCCGAACTCGCCTACCTGCTGATCAATCAGCATGTGGCCTTCAATTCGCCGGTTTGGTTCAACGTGGGTGTGGAGAAGACGCCGCAGTGTTCGGCCTGCTTCATCAATTCCGTCGAGGACAGCATGGCTTCGATCCTCGGCCTGGCCAAGACCGAGGGCCTGTTGTTCAAGTACGGCAGCGGCACCGGCACCAACCTCTCGCCCTTGCGTTCCTCGCGCGAGAAGCTCAGCACCGGCGGCGAAGCGTCCGGCCCCGTGTCTTTCATGAAGGGCTACGACGCCTTCGCCGGCGTGATCAAGTCGGGCGGCAAGACGCGTCGCGCCGCCAAGATGGTCATGCTGAACGTCGATCACCCCGACATCGAGGACTTCATCGACTGCAAGGTGAGTGAGGAACGCAAGGCCTGGGCCCTGATCGACGCCGGGTACGACGGCTCCTTCAACGGCGAGGCCTACGGGTCGGTCTTTTTCCAGAACTCGAACAACTCGGTGCGGGTCACCGACGACTTTATGCAGGCCGTCGTGGACGACGCCACCTGGACCACCCGCGCGGTGACCGACGGCACGCCCATGGATACCTACCAGGCGCGCGAACTGCTGGACAGGATGGCCGACGGCGCCCACGTGTGCGGTGATCCCGGACTCCAGTACGATACCACCATCAACGACTGGCACACCTGTTCGACCACCGACCGCATCCACGGATCCAATCCGTGCTCCGAGTACATGTTCCTCAACGACTCGGCCTGCAATCTGGCCTCGTTGAACCTGATGAAGTTCCGTCGTGAGGACGGCGAGTTCGCTGTCGAGGCTTTCCGCCATGCGATCAACGTGGTGCTGACGGCCATGGAGATCCTCGTCGACAACAGCAGCTATCCTCGCGAGGCGATCGGCGAGAACTCCCACACGTTCCGACCGCTCGGTCTGGGCTTCGCCAACCTGGGCGCGTTGCTCATGTCGCGCGGATTGCCTTACGACAGCGACGGCGGGCGGAGTTACGCGGCGGCGATCACAGCCCTGATGTGCGGCCAGGCCTACCTGAGTTCAGCGCACATGGCGGAGCATTTTCATTCCTTCGAGGGCTACAAGACAAATCGTGATCCCATGCTTCAGGTCATCCAGAAGCACCGCTCGCACATCAACGGCATCAACGCCCACCGCGTACCCGAAGAGATGCTGGGCGCCATCAAGGACGTATGGAGCGACGCCTATACCGTGGGCTACGACTACGGCTACCGCAACGCCCAGGTCACAGTGTTGGCTCCCACGGGCACCATCGGTTTCATGATGGACTGCGATACAACCGGCATCGAACCGGACATGGCGCTGGTCAAGTACAAGAATCTCGTTGGCGGCGGCATGTTCAAGATCGTCAACAATACGGTTCCCGAGGCACTTGAGCGCCTCGGCTACACCGAAGACGAGCGCAGGCGCATCCTCGCACACCTCGAAGAACACGAAACAATCGAGGGTGCGCCTGGTCTCAAGGACGAGCACGAAGCGGTCTTCGACTGCGCGTTCAAGCCCATCGGGGGCAAGCGCAGTATCGACTACATGGGTCATATCCGCATGATGGCCGCCGTGCAGCCGTTCCTGTCGGGCGCCATCAGCAAGACCGTGAACATGCCCCACGAGACGACGGCCGAGGAAATTGCCGAGGCGTACATCGAGGCGTGGAAGCTGGGCTTGAAATCCATCGCGGTCTACCGTGACGGGTCGAAGCGCACCCAGCCCATGAATCGATCCATGGACGAGGCCAACGACAACGTCGTGAGCAATCCCGTCGAAGATCGCCAGGCGCCGCCTTCGCCCCAGCGGGTCCGTTTGCCGGATGAACGTGCGGCTGTAACGCACAAATTCAGCATCGCCGGTCATGAGGGATACTTGACCATCGGACTTTACCCTCACGGCCAGCCCGGCGAGATGTTCATCTCCATGGCCAAGGAAGGCTCGGTGGTTTCCGGCCTGATGGACAGCTTCGCCACGGCGTGTTCGATCATGCTGCAGTACGGTGTGCCCCTGGACGTGCTCACTTCGAAGTTCAGCCATTCGCGTTTCGAACCGAGCGGGTTCACGACCAATCCGGAGATCCCGGTAGCCAAGTCGATCATGGATTACATCTTCCGCTGGATGAAACTCAAGTTCGGCGACGGCCAGGCTGAGGAGAAGCCTGCGCTCGAATTCGATACGGGGCTCCATATGGAAACGGCCATGGCACCCGAAAAGTCCAATCCGATAACCATGGATGAGGGAAAGGACCTTGCGTTCAAGGCCCAGACCGATGCGCCGCCCTGTCCAGAATGCGGTTCGATGATGGTGCGCAGCGGCACCTGTTATACCTGCCAGGTCTGCGCCGCGACAAGCGGCTGCTCCTAGGCCGACTGAGCTCGCCCCCCGGGGAGGAGTCCCGGGTAGCGCGGCGGGGCCGGAATCGGGTTGACCGATCCGGCCCCGTTTTTTGTCTTTTCCGGGCTGGCAAAACGGAGGGGAGATGTTAGTTTGATCTCCCTGGAACCGCCGAGGTCCGCTAACGTATGATGCTCGTCGCGGGCCGGATGATCCGGATGCCGTGGAACACGGAGGTCTTCCGCATGTCGTCATTGAAGCCCGTCGCCCCCAAGCTGCTGATCGTCATGTTGGTGCTGACCGCACTTGCTTCGCAGGCGGTGGCCCAGACCCGTGACTGGAATCGCGTCGACGACCCCCTCTACGAGGCCATCGGGCTCAATCTG
>DAOVZQ010000043.1 GCA_030635025.1 bacterium | reverse complement strand
CGCGCTGCTGCTGGTCGACGATTATCCAGGCAACCTGGACGTACCGTTCTACCACGTGGCCATGGATTCCATCTACGGACCCGGTGCGTGGTCCCTGTACGACATGACCGACGGACTGCCCGATCAGATGTGGGTTCTGTTGGAAACCTTCCGGCAGTTCGACGCTGTCTTCTGGTATACGGGCACGACCACGTCCGCCAATCTGGCCGAAGCCGCGATTTATCTGCACGAGTACCTCGAAGTGCCGACCGAGAATGATCCGGACGCCGGCCGATTGTTGCTGATCTCAAAGGGCCTGATCGGAAGCACGGCGAGTCTGCCGCCCACGTTCGTGCAGCAGACCCTGGGGGTGGAACGAACGCCGTCGCAGCCCTCGTTCTTCATTCCGTCGGACAAGATATGCCTGGGGGCGCCGCTTGGACGGTTGCCCACTCTGCACTTCAATCACAGTTACAGCGCGAGCGTCGGCATGACGCCGCGGGTCACGGAAGGCACCGAGGCTATCTACCAGATGGAATACTACATGTTCTGGAGCTCCGCGCGCCGACCGCCCTACGAACCGATCGTCGGTGTCCGCCGTCCCCATTCCGATACGGGTGAAGACGCCCGGGCGGTCACGGTGACCCTGCAGTATGAGGCCGTGAACTTCTCCGATGGGCTTGCGTCCGTGCGGGGCATGCTCGAAAACGAGCTGGGGGTGGTGCTGCCGTGAGTGTGAATACCGTACGCCCGACGGGGGCGATCCCAAGGCTGATGTTTTTGCTGCTGCTGTTCACGTTCGCAACGGCCGGTGGGGTTGTGGGCCAGGAAACCGGCGCGGTGACCGAACCCGTTACACCAACGCCAACGCCAACGCCGGCGTCCGTTCAGCCGGCCATGATCAAGGGTCGGGTCGTCGATGCCGAGAGCGGCGAAACCCTGCCCTATACGAACGTGTACATCGCCGGCTCCAGTATCGGAACGATCGCCCTGCAGGACGGACAGTTTTTCCTGAGCGGCCTGCGTCCGGGCACCTACACGGTGCGGGCGTCCTACATCTCGTACAGCCTGGGTTCGGAGACCGTGACCCTGGCTTCGGGCGAGGTGGCGGAGATCGAGTTCCTGCTGGACGTGGAAGCCATCTACACCGATCCCATCATGGTCACGGCCGAGCGGCGACTGATCGAGGTCGAGTTGACCGGCAGCGTCCATCGCATGACGTCCGAACAGATGGAGGCCATGCCCCTGGACAACCTGGTGGAGATGATCGCCCACCAGCCCGGCGTCACCCTACAGGATAACGAGATCCATATCCGTGGCGGTCGCGCCGACGACACGCAGTTCATTGTCGACGGCATCTCGGTGAACGATCCGTTGGCCGGCGGCGGTTACGGCTATTCCATCGACCCGTCGATCATCAACGAGATCGAGGTGCTCACGGGCGGGTTCAACGCGGAGTACGGGCAGGCCGTGTCGGGCATTGTCAACGTGTCGACCAAGGAAGGCGGCGACCGCTGGAGCGGCAAGGCGAACTGGAAACGGGATTCCTTCTACGGTCGCGCCGACGGGTTCGGCGCCGGTTCGATCGCCGCACTCGCCCTGCCACCGCTGTCCATGGCACTCGGTGACCGGGAAGACCTGCAGACCGAACCGGACTACCACGATCTCACCAACTACAGCCGCCCCCAGAACATCGACGTGGTCAAGCTGTCGCTCTCGGGTCCGGATCCCATCAGCGACATACTGGACGCCGTGGGCCTCGGCCTGCCGGGCACCCAGTACCTGTTGCTGAGCGGATCGATGGACGTGCGCGACGGTTATTTACCCATCTACTCCCGCACTAAGAAGCTCGTGACGCCGATCTACGATGCGGACTGGCTGTCGCCGCGCCAGCAGAACGACTGGAACGGTCTGGCGAAGTGGACGTGGAACATCAATCCCCGCCACAAGATCAACTTCAATGCGTCGCGGCAGCTCGCGGTCAGCCAGGGCTTCAAACTGCCCGGCGAAGGCTACGCGCGGCCGATGATGGACAACCTGGACAACTCCCTGGTCTTCACCAACGAGAACATTCTCAACCAGCTCTATTACCGCTGGGTGATCGGGGAGAAGGACTTTTTCGAGATCAGCCTGGGGCGAAACTTCAGTCGCATGCACGCCAACCTGATCGGCAACGACGACTTCACGACCTTCCCCGCATACGACAACTACAATTCACCCAGCGGGCTGGCCCAGGGCAGCAGTGATCGTTGGCACGACCACTATTCCGAGTCGTGGACCTTCAAGACTTCCTACGCCTGGGTCGCCAGCGAGACCAACCAGTTCAAGACGGGTTTCGACCTGTCGTTCACCGAGATGCAGCTGATCGATCTGAAGACCAACCTCAGCCTGCCGCCGTCGGGCAAGCTGGCTTTCAACGAGGATATCTTCAAGGTCCACCCCATCGTGGGGGCGGCCTACTTCCAGGATACGGTCAACTACCGGGGAATGGTCGTGAACGCCGGTCTGCGCCTGGATGCCTGGGCGCCAGGCCGCGAAGTCGAAGCCACCATGGACCGGAACGGCGACTATCTCTTCGTCACACCGGAGATGAGGGACGAGTTCTACGACGAGACCGTGGAGTTCTTCCTGCGCAGCTGGAAAATGCGCGTGTCGCCGCGTCTGGGCGTGAGCTTTCCCGTCACCGAGAAGGACAAGTTCTTCTTCAACTACGGCCACTTCTCGCAATGGCCGCGCTACGCGTACGTCTACCCGCAGCTCCAGGCCACCACCGCCAGCGAGATCCAGCTGCTGGGTAACCCCAACCTGGATCCCAAGATCACCATCGAGTACGAGACGGGTATCCAGCACGAGTTTCCGGGGCTGTGGAGCGTGGGCATGACCTTCTTCAACCGCGACATCTACGACTACGCCAAATCGGTGCGCATGAACTCCATCGACATCGGCGCCGAGGATACGCCTGATCCCAACGACGAGGGCACCGAGACCATCGAGCCGGTGCGCTACTTCAACGGCGACTCGGCCCGCAACCTGGGTGTCGAGCTGTCGATCATCAAGCGGACGACCCGCTATCTGTCCGGCTCGGCCAGTCTTGAGTTGTCGAGCAGCACGGGCACGAACAGCAAGGCCGATCAGGGCTATCTCGAGGCGGTCTACGGCGACGGCAGTTCGGCCGGGACCTCGCTGACCGGCCTTCAGCGGTCGCCCCTGCTCTGGGACAAGCCCTGGCGCGTGTCGGTCAATCTGGACTTCTCGGTTTTCGACAAGGAGCGCCCCAGCCTGCTCGGGCTGCAACTGCCGGCCAACTGGAGCCTGAACATGCTGTTCAGCGCCGAAGCGGGTCAACGATACACGCCTTTGAGCCTGATCCCCGGGGGCATGTACGCGGACGGTCCCGTGTATGGAGATTCGTATTCGGGTCTCGGTCCCTACAAGAGTTCGCTCAACGTACGCTTCAACAAGTACTGGAACCTGGCGCGCAAGAAGCGACTGACTTTCTATGTGGAAGCGCGCAACGTGCTCAACCACGTCAATTATCGTCGCGTGAACAGTTGGACGGGCGACGGTTACCAGGTCGGCGATTACAATCCGGACTGGACCAACAGCTACGGCGACTGGTACCTCGACAGTGAGGGTATGGGAGACCTGCTCACCACCGACTCCGAGGAATACGCCAAGTCACGGGTCAACCCCAGTTACATCGAGAATCCTCGCACCATCCTGATGGGGGTGAGCTTTTCATGGTAAGCCCCGTCAAGATCGTGAGCAGACGCGTCTCGAGCACGTCGCTGTTATTCCTGACGCTGGTCGTGAGTCTGCTGCTCGCGCCCGCCGGCGCAGGGGCCGGCGGTATCCTGGGTCTCTATGGCGGCGAAAACGTGGGCACCGCCGGCGCCCAGTTCCTGCGCATACCCGTGGGCGCCCGCGCCGTGGCCCTCGGCCGGTCCTACGTGGCCAACGCCTACGACGGATCCGCGGCCTTCTGGAATCCGGCCGGCATCATGCAGACCGAGAGCCGGCGCAGCCTGTTCTTCGGTCATACCGAGTACGCGGCCGGCATCAACCTGGAACACGCGTCGTACCATTGGCATCGACAGAACTACGGATTCGGCGTCAGCGCCGGCATGCTTCGGTCCGGCGAGATCCCCCGCACCGACGAATTCCACCAGGAAGGGACCGGACAGACCTTCAGGGCCGACCAGTATCAGCTGGGCCTCTCGATGGCGCGCCTGATGACGGATCGCTTTTCGTTCGGCCTGACGGGACGTTTCTACCAGGAGAACCTGGACGAGTTCACCATACGCGCGTTCCTGATGGACCTGGGCGTGCTCTATTTCGTGGGTGTCGGTGATCTGAGGGTCGGGTTCGCCGTCCGCAACTTCGGCTCCGACATGCGTCCCGACGGTACGCCGCCTGCGATCCCCGGTTACGACGCGAGTTCCGAGTTCCAGGCCGTCGCGGCCCCGACCTCCGGCTCCTTCGGCGTCGCTTATACATGGGGCCTGAGCCAGCGCATGGGGCTGCTGACCACGACGGATTTTCATCATCCCACCGACTACAGCGAGAGCTTCCGCATGGGACTCGAATTGGACTTGGACCGGCGGCTCTTCCTGCGCGGCGGTTTCGAAACCAACCGCGACGAGGGGGGCCTGTCCGCGGGCTTCGGCGTACAGCTGGCCCGCGACGGCTGGGACATCCGGCTCGATTACGCCATGAGCGACATGGGCGCTTTCGGCACCATTCATCACGTAACCATCGACCTGGCACCGCTGCCCAAGCCGAGGAGGACGCCGTGACGACCCGGTTCCGGTATCCCCTGGCGGCGCTGATCGCCGCCTTTGTCCTGTCGATCCTTGTCGGCGGCTGCGGCGAGAAGATAACCATTCCCTTGCCCGAGGGGCTCTTCTCGTTGAACGCCTACTACATGAAGGAAGCCTACGAAGACGCCGGCGCCCGCCAATTGACGATCGTCAATGGTCTGCTCTATATCGTGGGCAGCAACGGCTCGCTGGTGAAGCGCAGCCAGAACTATGAGGAACGAGAGCGCCAGGACGGTCTGGACGATCCCACGGCCCTCTGTGCGGACGACGACAACGGTCTGATCTTCGTCTGGGAGGACGGAGCCGGCCGGCTCAGCACATACACGTCGAGTGATCTGGAGTACCTGCACAGCACGTCCCTGCCCGATGTGCAGCGGGGCACCCGGATGGTCGCCTGCCGGACCGGCGTCGAAGTGATCGATCCGGCGATCCACACCTTCGTATACATCGCGGATCCCGACTCGGGCGTCGTGCACAGGTTCGCCTACTATGCGAGCGACGGCACCCTGGTCCCCACGGGCATCCTCTGCCAGTCCGGCGGTCTTTCCGTACGTTACGTGAACGATCCCGCGGGCATGATGCGCGACCAGCAGGGGATGATCTGGATCTGCGACGCCGACACGAATCGCAACTGGGTGATCCGCTTCGATCCCACGCCGGACCTCACGGACTTGTCCACTTCAGAGCGGCCGCACCCCATGCGCGGCCTGGCGATCCTGGTCAGTTCGACCAACTGCGAGCCGCCGTCGGCTGCGGAGTATACATTGGGTGATGCGCCGGAATGCAGCGAGACGTGGACGGGCGGACCGAGCGACGAGGCCGGCGAATTCCACTCGCCCCTGGCGTTGGGCACCGACGGTATCGGACGGATCTACGTGGCGGACTACGGCAACAACCGGGTGCAGATTTTTTCCGAAATCGGTATATTCGATCTGGCGTTCAGCGATGCCGAGGACGCCCCCGAACCCCTATCGATCGGCGTGGTCGACCACGTCATCACCGGCAGCGACATCAACTATGGCGCCTACGTCTTCGTGATCTCGGAGACGTCGGGCCTGGTTCACAAGTTCATATCCCACGAGGAGCATACTGATTCCTCCGAGGACCCTTGGCCCGAGGAATAGAGGAGCAGCACGCATGACCGACAACCGGGACGTTCCCTTCTACCTGTCCATCTCAGGCAATATCGGTGTGGGCAAATCCACCGTGTGCGAGATGGTGGGCAAGGCCTTCGACTGGCCGACCTACTACGAGCCGGTCGCCGGGAATCCTTATCTGGCCGACTACTATCAGGACATGCCGCGCTGGTCCTTCCATCTGCAGATCTACTTCCTGAGCAAGCGCTTCGAGGTGCAGAAAGACATCATCGAACACGGTTGCTCGGCGGTTCAGGACCGGACCATATACGAGGACGTGGAGATCTTTGCCAAGGTCCTGCACGACCGCGGCGCCATGGATGATCGCGACTATGAGAACTACCGGGAGGTCTTCCACAATATGGTGTCCTTCCTGCGGCCGCCGGATCTGGTGCTGTACCTGCGCGCCGGCGTGGACGCCGCCATGTCGCGCATCAACAACCGGGCCCGCGATTGCGAATCCGGCATTCCGCGCGACTTCATCCAGGATCTGCACGACGCCTACGAAGAGTGGATACCGCGAGCAGGGGAGATCTGCCCGGTGCGCGTGATCGACAGCGAGACGGTCAACCTGCGCGACGATCCCGCCGCGCAACGGGAACTGCTCGACTACATCCGCGGATTGCACGAGGGCAAGCGCAAACAGATGGCGGCCGGAGGTGGCGCATGATCAGCGGACAGCATCGACGGAGCGACATGTTGCGCGGCCGGCACATCCCCAACGACGTCTTGTGCGCCCTGCCCAAGACCGATCTGCTCTGTCACCTGGATGGGAGCATTCGCATCGGCACTTTCCGGGAGTTGGCGCTCGCCGAGGGAATCGACGTGCCTGCGGACGACGATGCGGCCCTCGAACGTTTTTTCCCCGTGGATCCCGAGAGCTGCCGTCGGCACTTCGAAGGTTTCTTCGAGCACACGACCGGTGTCATGCAGACCCCGGAGAACCTGACGCGCGTGGCGCGCGAGCTGGCCGAGGACGCGGCCGACCAGGGGTGCTGGTATATCGAAGTCCGCTTCTGCCCGCTGCACCACGTGAAGCGGGGCATGTCCCTGGACGAATCGGTCGCCGCGGTCCGGGCCGGTCTTGAGGAGGCCGAGCGGGAGCACGGTGTTCGTACCGGAATAATCATTACGGGCATTCGCACCATTAGTCCCGACCTGTCGTTGAAGCTGGCCGAGCTGGCCGTGAGCTGGAAGGGCCGGGGTGTGGTGGCCTTCGATCTGGCGGGTACCGAGAAGGACTATCCGGCCAAGCAGCACCGCGAGGCCTTCTACTACATGATGAACAACAACATGTCCTCGACCATCCACGCCGGCGAGGGTTTCGGCCCCGAGTCGATCCACCAGGCGCTGCATTACTGCGGCGCCAACCGGATCGGTCACGGTACGCGTCTGCACGAGGATCCGGACCTGCTCGCCTACGTGAACGACATGCGCATCCCCCTGGAGATGGCGCTGACCAGCGAGGTCCTCACCGGCGTGGTGCCGTCGATTGCCGACCACCCGCTGCGCCACTACCTCGATCTGGGGCTGCGTGTCACGCTCAACACGGACAATATGCTGTTCACGCGCTCGTCCCTATGCCGCGAACTGAGGTTGGCGGTCGATACATTTGACCTGAACCTCCTGGAGACGGAGACGCTCATGCTCAACGGCATCAAGAGCGCGTTCCTGCCGCAGGAGGAAAAGTCAGCCATGATTCGTGAAATGGTGACCACCGTGGTGTCGCTGCGAGACAAGTTCGGCCTGGACGACATGGAGATCGCATGAACGACAGGCTGGCGAGACTGCGCTCCGACTGGCGCGAACAGGTGGGGGAGGCCGTCGCGTGGCTCGAGCCGCGCGGATTCACGGGTCTGACCGGCCTGATCCTGGGCAGCGGACTCGGCAATTTCGTCGACGCCCTCGACGGCGCCGAAGCCGTCGACTACGGGGAGATTCCGGGCTTCACCACCACGTCGGTCGCCGAGCACAAGGGACGGCTGGTGGTCGGCGACGCGGCGGGCCGTCGCGTGCTGGTCATGCAGGGTCGCCTGCATCCGTACGAGGGTCTGCCCGCCGAAACCATGCTGCTGCCGACCGCGGTGCTGTCGTGTCTGGGCATCGGCGAAGCCGTGGTGACCAACGCCGCCGGCGGTCTGAATCATCACTACATTCCCGGCGAGCTCATGGTCATCCGTGATCATCTGGACATGCACGGACACGATCCCCTGCGCGGATTGCTGGTCGATCCGATTCCCCCGGCCGAAGCGCCCGGACGGGCCGCGCGTCCGTCGGCCGCCTACGACAAGGATCTCGCCCGCCTCATGCTGGAAAGCGGCGCCGAGTCCGGCGTCCCCCTGCACGCCGGCGTCTACGCGAGCATGTGGGGACCCGCCTACGAGACCAAGGCCGAGATCGGCATGTTGCGCCGGTTCGGCTGCGACGCGGTCGGCATGTCCACAGCGCCGGAAGTCATGCTGCTCAAGGCCCTGGACGTGCGCGTGGCGGGCCTGTCCTGCATCACCAATCCCGCACGCGAAGTGGGCCAGCCGGAACTTTCGCACGGCGACGTGGTGGAAGCCGGCCTTATGGTTCGGGACCGCATGGCCAGACTGCTCCTAGCCTTCCTGCCGCGGCTGGCCGGCTGACGCCCTTGCAGGTTTTCACGGGGAGGGATGCATGCTCTGGGATTCCACATTCCTGCTCTTGATTCCGGCCATGGCCTTCGCGTTATATGCGCAGAACAAGGTCAAATCCACCTACCGCAAGTATCTCGAAGTGCCGTCGGCCCGGGGATTAACCGGGGCCGAGGCCGCCGGCCAGCTGCTCAACGCGGCCGGTGTGGGTAACGTGCGGATCGAGACCGTCGCGGGCGAGTTGACCGATCACTACGACCCACGCGCCCGTAAGCTGTGCCTGAGTGAAGCCAACTATGGGGGCACCAGCGTTTCGGCGCTGGGTGTGGCCTGCCACGAAGCGGGGCACGCGCTGCAGCACGCCGGGGGTTATGGTCCACTGGAACTGCGGCAGAACATTTTTCCGATAGCGAGCTTCGGCAGCAAGCTGGCCATGCCCCTGTTTTTCGTCGGATTCCTGTTTTCGTATCCCGTCCTGATGGACATCGGCATCGTGGTCTATCTCGTGGCGGCGTTCTTCACCGTGCTTACCCTGCCCGTGGAGTTCGACGCCAGTAAAAGGGCCGTGACGCTCCTGAACAGACACGGTATCGTGACGCCGGAGGAATCCGGCCACGTGAAGGCCGTACTGAACGCGGCGGCGCTTACCTACGTAGCCGCCGCCCTGATGGCTGTTTTGCAACTCGTCCGCCTCATAGCTATGCGCGGACGTCGCTGACCCGATAAACGGAGGAAGACATGCGCTCCTATATGGTAGCCGGAAACTGGAAGCAGAACCTGGGACCCGCCGAGGCGGCCAAGCTGGCCCGTCAGGTCTCGATGGGGTTGCTCGGACTGGACCTGAAGGGTGAGGTGCTGGTGTGCCCCACCTATGTCGCGATCCCCGCAGTAGCGGAGATCATCAAGGGCAAAAAAACCCTGCTGGGCGCCCAGAACTGTAGCGCCACAGGCGCCGGAGCCCACACGGGCGAGATCGGCGTGGACATGCTGGCCGAGGCCGGCTGTACGCACGTGATCGTGGCCCATTCGGAGCGGCGCGCCGACAGCGGCGAAACCGACGATGACTTTGTGAACAAGATCAACCAGGTCCACGCGGCCGGGTTGACCGCCATCTTCTGCTTCGGCGAGCTGCTCGACGAACGCAAGGCCGGACGCGAGCGCGACGTGGTCAAGGCCCAGCTCGAAGGCGTGTTGCCGCGTCTGGCGTCGGCCACGCCACAGAATCTGGTGCTGGCCTACGAACCGGTCTGGGCCATCGGAACCGGTGAGACGGCTTCGCCCGAACAGGCCCAGGACATCCACGCGGTCTCGCGCGAACTGGTGTCCGGTATGATCGGCGCCGAAGCGGCCGCGGCCGTACGCATCCTTTACGGGGGCAGCGTCAAGCCGAGCAACGCCGAAGACCTGTTCGGCCGCGCCGATATCGACGGCGGCCTGATCGGCGGCGCCAGCCTGAAGGCCGAAGACTTCCTGGGCATTGTAAAGTGCGCACAAGCCGTTTCCTGATTCTGAATCGAAAGGTGGGTCGGGACATGTGGAGTCGTGAGGTGATCGTGTCGAGGATCGTGATCGTGATGCTGGTGTGCAGCGTCATGGCGAACGTAGCGCCGGCTGCGGAGCAGTTGGTGGAACGGGAGGGATGGCCAGGCGCCACGTCGCCGGGACTGACCGAGACGCCGCGTTTTCCGGACCTGCCCGAGGGCGCCGAGATCCTGCGCTTCGAGAACGGTCTGCGGG
>DAOVZQ010000295.1 GCA_030635025.1 bacterium | reverse complement strand
GTATGACGACCGTCGCCACGACACCCGCCGCGGCGATTTCCCACCGCCCGATCAGCAAACCCAGGACACACAGTAACGGGCCTGAACCCTTGGCGGCAAAGCGACGCCAGCGCGTCATGTCATCGTTCGGGCTCAGGACGAGGCGCGTGACCGCCTTGCCCGGCGTGCGTCCTGTGAGGGGTTCGGCGAGCAGGATCAGGGTCAGGGTCAGAGGCAGCAGATAGGCGACCTCGCCGACGATGCCCAGCACCATGGGGATGGGTCCTTTCCAAAGGCTTTCGGGATCGTCGATGCGCAGGGTGATCACGGCGCGCGAGGCGAAGAAGGGGCCGAGAGTGCGGCCCATCAGCAGGGCGAGAAGCAGAGCGGCGGCGCCGTCGACGGCCGAGGCCGCGCAGCGCCGCGCAAAGAGTCGGATCACGTCGACGAGCCGATCACTGGAAGCGGTCCTTTACGTCGCCCCAGGAGAGGGCCTCGTTGGCGACACCCGGCGACAAGGACACGACGCCTTCTCCGCCGCCGATCGAGTCGAAGTCGAAGGTACCGGCAATCTCCGAAGCGCTCACGGTGCCCGTGAACGTGAAGCTCCCGAAGTCCAGGGGCGCGGTGACGGTTCCCGTGCCTGAACCGTTCGTCGGGTTCACGGCCCCGCCGCCGTTGCCGACCATGGCCGCGGTAAACGTGAAGGTCAGTTCGTTGCCGTCGAGCGTACCCGTGGCGGTGCCGTCCTGCCAGCCGATACCCAGAGCGGTGAGATCGATCTGACCGACGGCCGACCACGTATTGCCGTCGACGGTGATGGTGCAGGTCAGGCCACCGTCCACAAAGTAAAGGGTGTCTTCCCAGGTTCCGGCCCAGGAGCCGGACAGGTCAGGCAAGACCTGGGCACCATCGGCGGGCAATAGGATCGCGATCGATGATCGATCGGCAGTGTCGTAACCGGCCGTGGCGAGCGTCAGAGCGAAGATCGCGAGCGCGATGATGTAGGTGCGAAGCGAAAAGCGGGGAGTCTTCATGGCTATCCCTCCTCAGATATCAGCCACATGTAATCAGATGCGACTATATCACTCTTTAATAATGGAGACAACGGCTGAGCGGAAATCGTCTGACCTCACCGGCGTATCGTAATCGCTTCGTCCTCGGTTCCTTCGGCTCGACGTTCTCCGTCTTCGGTCAGGATCCGCACCGTCAGCGGCCGCTTCGCCTGCGCCCAATTGCCCTCTATCACATCGCTCGTTACGACTGTGAGTCCGCCCCGCTGCCTCACGGTGTAGCGGGTCACCCTGTACTCTCCGTCTCGATAGCCATAGCCGTCGCCGGCGTCCTCGTAGAGTATGCCCTCGGCCCGGCCGTCTTCGTCCAGACATACGACCAATTCGAGTTCGTCTAGCGGCCGCTCGCCGGACCACTGCATGATCGGTCCCACGGGCAGGACGTGTCCCTCGCCCAACATGAGCACAGGCAGATCCAGGTCGGCGCCGTCGCCGTCCACCAGCGAGAAGGCGCGCCACACGCCGTCGGGCAGCACCGGTTCGGGCGCGCGCCCGGAGGATGTGTTGCACGAGACGAGTAGACCGTCGCCCAACAGGAAGGCGTCGTCGGCGCTGCGCAGCCGCGGGTCGGTCGCGTCGGTGAAAAAGAGGGGGCGCGCGGGCGGCAATCCGGTCTCGGCGGCCTCGCGCATGAGCGTGTAGAGATGGGGTAGCAGCCGGTATCGCCGCTCCAAAGCCAGCCGGCAAGTCTCCTCGACGCCGGGGCCGAACGACCAGGGCTCCTTGTCCACGTTCCCTTTGCCGGTATGTCCGCGGGCGAATGGCAGCAGAGCGCCGAAGCCCATCCACCTTGCAAATTGCTTGCCGTTGCCGGGGCCGCAGAAACCACCGATGTCCGGTCCCGAGAACGGCTGTCCCGACAACCCCAGGTTCAGCACTTGCGAGATCGACATGTCCACGTGCGACCAGTTGGCCGTGTTGTCGCCGGTCCAGCAGGCGGCGTAGCGTTGTCCGCCGAGATGGTTGGCGCGTGAGAGGACGAAGGGTCGTCGCTCGGGGCGCGCTTGCAGGCAACCTTCCCAGGTCGCCCGCGCCATGAGCATGCCGTAGACGTTGTGGTAGCGGGCGTGGGGCGCTGGGCCGCCCAGTTCGGGGTCGGCGCGGTGCCGGTTGTCCAGCGCCATGGTCTTGCTGTCGACGTTGAAGACGGCCGGCTCGTTCATGTCATTCCACACGCCGTCGATCCCGTAGGCCAGAAAGTCGCCGTACAGACCGGCCCACCAGTCGCGCGTGTCGGCCCGTGTGAAGTCGGGAAAGACGCAGGCGCCGGGCCAGACGTGGCCTACGTAGTCGCGCCCGTCGCGGGTCTTGACCCAGGCGTCGCGGGCCTGGCCGGTCGTATAAACGTGATAGTTCGGGTCGATCTTGATGCCCGGATCGATGATGGAGATGACGTGGAAACCCTCGGCGTGCAACTCGTCGGTCAGCCCCTTGGGATCGGGAAAGTCCAGCGGGTGGAAGGTGAAGCAGCGATACTCGTCCATGTAATCGATGTCCAGCCACATGACGTCGCAGGGGAGGCCGCGCGCGCGGAATTCGTCGGCCACCTCGCGCACCCGGTCGTCGGGCGTGTAGGAGTAGCGGCACTGGTGATAGCCGAGTGCCCACAGCGGGGGCAGTGGCATGGTGCCGGTCAGGCGACCGAGTGTCCGCACCACGTCCTGGGGCGTGTCGCCCTCCACGATGATGACGGGAAACTGGGGTCCTTGCAGCGTGATGCGGATCCCGTCGGTCAGATCGATGCGGCAGCGATGCGATGTGTCGGCCAGGACGCCGAAACTGGTGCCGTCCGGGCGGAGCGCCAGCACCCAGGGGTGGGACTGGTAGAGGTGGGGGGTGCGTTCGTCCCAGCCGTAAGCATCGAAATTCCAGGCGATGACCTGCGTGTCGTTGCGGCGCAGGGGGCCGGGGACTTCGCCGGTGCCGTATAGGTCGGTGCCCTCGGGGATGGGGATGTGGACCGAGGGTCGACCTTTTACACGTGTAAACTCGGGATGGATTCGCCAGTCGGCCGGGGCGGGGCCGGTCGCGATCAGCGGTTCGATCAGACAGAGCGAGGGCGGCATGGCGTCGCGGGCCGCGGCCGAGGCGTGGAAGCGGACGATGCCGTTTCCGCACGATTCGGCGATGGGCCGGGCAATGGCGGTTGTGGCCAGAGCCGACAGGGCGAGACAGACAAGTACCAGGCGCGAGCGGATCATGCTTACCGTCCGGGTTGGGGACTGGAGGATAATAGCGCAGGAGGGGGTGGGGCTCAACAACTTGCCTGGGCGAGACCTTGACGAGCAGGATATGATACGCGATAGACTTGATGGCCGCATAGGGCTTACAATGTAATTAATACCCACAAAATTAGTGGGTTATAATAAGGAGCGACTGTCAGCGGAAAGTCTCGGAAGCCATATGCGAGATGCGAATAGGAATGATGAGCCCCGAATGGGTGGCGACGACACTCACCCGAATGGTGACGAACGACTTCGTGTGCCGCGTTTTTCGAGCCTCGTCATCATGCTGTGCATTTTTCTGATGATATTCCTGATGACCCTCTTCACGATTCTCGATCGAGCGGCGGTTTCACATACCCAAGCCGAGGGAGGCTATCACGCCTACAGCCCCTCCGACTTTCCCGGGATTGATTTCAACATACCGCCACCCGAACCTTCGCCCGACAACGTGACCGGTGATTACACCCTGCCGCCACCGCCGTTCAGCGACGAGGATATTTTCCCCTGTTCCGAATGCCACGAAGATATGGATGTCGATTCCCGACGCCGTGAACTCGTGGACTATCATGAGGAGATCAGCCTGCAGCATGGGCCGGAGGATAGATGGTGTTTCGACTGCCATGATCCTGATGACCGGGATCATCTGCGGCTGGCCAACGGCACCCGTGTGGGCTTCGACGAATCCTACCGTCTTTGCGGCCAGTGCCACGGCACCATCTACCGGGACTGGCGCTATGGGATCCACGGCCGTCGCCGCGGCTATTGGAACGGCGCCAAGACCTACCTGCTCTGCGCTCATTGCCACGATCCGCACGCTCCTCATTTCGAGGCGATCGAGCCCCTGCCGCCCAGGTTGAGGCCGGAACTGCTCGGCACGAACCAAGGGAGTCGACCTTGAAGAGACCACCCCACAAGCATTGCGGGGGACCGGGAAAACCGGGGGGAATGGACCGGCGCCGCTTCCTCACGCTGACGGGCCTGGCGACCATGGGCGGCTTTGCATCACTCGCCTGCAACTCGCGGCCCGATTTCATCGAAACCCTGCTGCGCAAGCGCTTCACGGAACGCTGGCCGTAGGATCTGGACCTGATCCTTC
>DAOVZQ010000182.1 GCA_030635025.1 bacterium | reverse complement strand
CAGCGAAATACCCGCGTCACATGGCCGACCGGGCCCCGGCGAAATGATCAACGAGCGCGGCTTCAGCGCTACAGCCTCGTCCACGCTCAAGACATCGTTGCGCACAACATTTACCTCGGCCCCGAGCGAACCCAGCGCCTGCACCACGTTGAAAGTGAACGAATCGTAGTTGTCGATGAGCAAATGCATCAGAACCCCTCCTCGGCGATTTCCACCGCCCGGCGCAGGGCGCCGATCTTGTCCAGGGTCTCCTGGTATTCGCGGGCGGGATCGCTGTCGGCCACGATCCCGGCGCCGGCCTGTACGTGGTAGACGCCGTCGCGCACGAAGAGCGTGCGAATGGCGATGCACATGTCCATGTCTCCCTTGGGTCCAAAATAGCCGGCTGCACCGGCGTAGGGCCCGCGCCGCCGGCCCTCGAGTTCGGTGATGACCTGCATGGCGCGGATCTTCGGCGCTCCGCTGACCGTGCCGGCCGGAAACGCCGCCCGCAACACGTCGTACATGTCCACGCCCGGTTTCAGGTCGCCCGCCACGCGCGACACGATATGCATCACGTGCGAGTAGCGTTCGATGGTCATGAAGGCTTCGGTTTCCACGCTGCCGGTCTCGCAGACGCGGCCCAGATCGTTACGGCCCAGATCCACGAGCATCACGTGCTCGGCGCGCTCCTTCTCGTCCGCCAGCAGCTCCTGCTCCAGCGCCAGATCGGTCGGCGGATCGTCGCCCCGCGGCCGCGTCCCCGCGATGGGACAGAGGCTGACGCGATTCCCGTCCAGCTTGACCAGCACTTCCGGCGATGAGCCCACGACCTGCACGTCGCCGTGGTCCATATAGAACATGTAGGGCGAAGGATTGATGATGCGCAGGGCGCGATAGATCTGGAAGGGATGGACCGTGGTCGGGCCGCGCAGGCACTGCGAGACGACAATCTGGAAACACTCGCCGTCGAGGATGTACTCCTTGGCGTCGCGAACCATCTGCTCGTAATCGTCCTGAGACATGTTGAACTCCGAGTCGGACGGCGCACCGGGATGCAGCTCGTCCGATACGGGCATGGGTGGCAAAGGCGCGCCCAAGGCCCCCAGCAATTTATCGATGCGATCCACCGCGGCGTCGTAGGCCGCCTCGTCGCCGCCGGCCGGCAGGCAGAGCAGTTCGATCTCGCTCTTCACGTGATCGAAGACCGCTAGGGTCGTCGGGATCTGGAACCGGTAGTCGGGCAGATCATCCAGCCAGCCGTCGGACGGCAGGGGAACGCGCTCGAAGTGGCGCACCGCGTCGTAGGCGATATTGCCGACGGCCCCGGCGAAGGGCGCCGGCAGATCATCGCCCGTCAGGTCGGCGAACTCGGCTAGGGCGGCCCGTACCGGTGCGAAGATGTCGGCGGGATCCACGTCCGCTTCGCTCGCGTGACCGTCCCGCGTGGTGGTCGCGACCGCGCCGTCGAGTCGAATTTCGGTGGAGGGTCCCACGCCGATAAAGGAGTAGCGTCCCACCTGGATCCCCTGCTCGACGCTCTCCAACAGGAAAGACGCCCCGTGGGGCATGAGCTTGAGATAGGCCGAGACGGGCGTGTCGAGATCGGCGGGAATGCGGCGCCTCAGCGGCGTGCGTCCATCCCGTGACACGGTCTCGATATAGTCTTTGCGAGTCTGCATTGGGTCCTCCGAATCCCGAGGCTCGTCATCCGTGTGGCGGGCATCAAAAAACCCGCCATCAGCGGATGGCGGGCCTGTCGGGATCTTGTTCGGGTCGTTTACCCTGTCAATCCGCCTTGGCAGCCATCCGTACGACGCATATTGCACCAAAGCCACCAAAGGGGGCTGGTGTAAGCGTTGTCGTACTGGCTGATGCGAATCATTCGGTCGATCTCCCCAGGTCCGGTTCGGACTGCGCCGCCACGGCGTAGTGGCGGCGTCGATGTATCATGATAACCCAAGGACGGGGTCCACGTCAATCCCCCCACCTCAATGCCGCCATGTCCCCCTCAACTGTGCACCCAATGCCGAAGGCTCGGTCGCGGGCCTCTCGCAGGCTCCGAACCGACACACGTAGGCCGCGGCCGCGCCATCCAGGGCCGTCTTCCCGCGAGTGCCGGGCAGCAGAGCCGCCAGGTCTTCGGCGGGTCCTGCTCCGGGCACAGACACAAGCACTGCGAACGAAGGGTCGAGTTTCCAGAAAGCCGCACGCAAAGCATCGGCTCCGGATTCGCCCGCCACGACCACATCGTAATGCGGTCCGTGATACAGGGACAGGGCGTCGAGCCACCAGGCCATCTCCAGACCCGCACGCTCCAACAGATCTCCATGTCGCGCGATGATCTCCCCCACCCTGTCGCGCCCGGCCGGGTCACCCGTCAGGGCCGACTCCCGCAGCAAGGCATGCAGCATTGACGAGACGCCCGACGGCTCCACGCTGTCGAACAGGTCTGCCCGGCGTCCCAGCGGGGCCTCTTCATCAATTGCGGTCATGAAAAAGCTGCCCTTGGGATCGGCGAACACCTCACGGGCGGTTTCCAACAACGCCTGTGCCCGTCGGAGATCCTCCGAACGACCCGCGGCCTGATAGAGGTCCAACAAACCTCCGGCCAGCATCGCGTAATCGTCGAGGATTCCCGCGCCGGCGCGTACGCCGTTGGTCGAAGCCCGGGACAAACGCCCCCGATCATCACGATGCAACGTCCACAGCCGATCGGCCGTCTTGCGGGCCGCCTCCAGATAGCGCGGCTCGCCGAGCACCGCCGCGCCGCGGGCGAAAGCCGACAGGGCCAGCCCGTTCCAGGCCGTCACAAGCTTGCGATCCAGTCCCGGCCACACGCGCTCGGCACGATGGTCATAGAGCGCTTGGCGATGCTTGTCGAAGAGTCCGGCCACGTCCGTTTCGTCGCGTCCGAACTCACGGGCGACCTCGGCCGGTGAAACGCGTCGCGTCAGGATCGTATGTCCCTCGAAATTGCCCTTGGGCGTCACACCCAGCAGGCGCGACAGGACCGGACCGTCTTCGGCGCCGGCGACCGCGTCGATTTCTTCAGGCGTCCACACGTAGAAACTGCCCTCTTCGCCGCCGCTGTCCGCGTCGTAGCTGGCGTAGAAACCGCCGGCGGGGTCGCTCATGTCGCGCAGCATGAAATCCAGCAGGTCCGCGGCAACGGATCGATAGTAGTCGTCATCGAAAACGGCCGCGGCCTCCAGGTACAGGCTCGCCAATTGGGCGTCGTCGTAGAGCATGATCTCGAAGTGGGGTACGAGCCAGGTCTGCTCCACCGTATAGCGATGGAAACCGCCGCCCAGGTGGTCGCGAATACCGCCGCCGGCCATGGCCGACAAGGTGTGACGAATTGCCGCGGCGAGAGTCTCGTCACCTGAGCGTCGGTACTGATGCAGCAAAAAGCGCCAGCGCAGAGGGGTGGGAAATTTCTGTTGCTGCCGGAAGCCGCCCCACGCCTCGTCATAATCGTCCAGGGCCTCGGCCGCCTGGGTCGCGACGACCTGAAGGTCGGGCACCCGCTCACCCGCCAAGGCCGGCTTGCGAGCCAGATGCTCAGCCACCCGCCCCGCCTGGCTGATAAGCTCGCCCCGCTTGTCGGAATAGGCCTGCGTCACGTTGCGACACAGGTCGAGAAATTGATCACGCGGAAAATACGTACCGCCGAAAAACGGTTCCAGATCCGGCGTCAGGAATACGGTCATGGGCCAACCGCCACGCCCTGTCATGGCCTGCACGGCCTCCATGTACACCGCGTCCAGGTCCGGCCGCTCCTCCCGATCCACCTTGATGCAGACAAAATGCTCGTTCACCAGGGCGGCCACCTCGTCGTGCTCGAAAACCTCGTGTTCCATCACGTGGCACCAATGACACGACGAGTAGCCGATAGACAGGAAGATCGGCTTGTCCTCGTCACGGGCCCGCGCCAATGCTTCCTCACCCCACGGGTACCAATCCACGGGATTGTGCGCATGCTGCTGGAGATAAACCGAACTCTCCCCCAGCAGATGATTCCCCTGCTCCCGAATCTCAACCGGCGTACGCATCGCCTTCTCCCTCAATGGATTATCCGATACGGCCGCATCCGCATAGACGACCAGGCTCATCAGCGCCAGGACCGTATGCAGAAGAGCCACACGATGCGGAGAAATGCCCGCCAGTATTTTGAGAACGATTTTCATGTGCTACAGGATAAGTCCATCGCGATCAAACGCACCCCTGATGTAGAAAGTCTACACGTGTACATTTTGATAACGGTTCTCGATTATATGGACCCGATAATGACCTGACTGTGCTTGGCCACGGCAACAATTTCGAAGCCACCGAACCCCGCCGACTCGAGGGTCTGCATCGTCTCGGCGCGTGTATACGACCGACCGTCTTCAGTGGCCACCAACATATTCACGGCGAAGCGCGCCCCGAATTCCGGCCCACAACGATCATCATCGAGGAAGAAATCCTTCACCATGATCCGCCCGCCTGGGTTCAACGCGGCGGCCGCCTTGCTGTAGATCATGGCGATGGCGTCAGAGCCCATGCTGTGGATGATGTTGGAGATATAGACCACGTCGAATCCCTCGCCGAAATCATCGACGAAATAATCGCCCTCGACCGCGGTGACGCGATCGCCCAGCCCGCTCTCGGCGATCACTTCGCGAGCGATGGTCACCGTCTCGGGTAGGTCGAAGATCACGCACTCCAGTTCGGGGTAGGCGGCGGCGAAGGTGAGCGAAGCGGTGGCCGGACCGCCGCCCATGTCCAGCAGGCGCCGCGCGTCACCGAGATCGACGCCGCCGACCACGTCGCGACTCGACTTGCGAGACACGTCGCGCATGCCGCAGATATAATGGCGATGTTTGCGCGGGCTGGGCTCGCGCGGAACGGGCTCACCCGAGTGCAGCGTCTTCTCCAGCTTCACCCAGCGCCGCATCAGGTCGTAGTGATGGGCAAAGATTCGCGCCTGGGAGTCCTCGCCGTCGCGCAACAACACCGCGGCGTTGTGGGCCGGCAGGGTAAAACGACCCTCGCCATCCTTGACCAGCACCTCGGCCGCGGCCAGGGCGTGCATGACGATATCCACCGCCCGCGGGTCCAGGCTCAAACTCGCGGCCAGGTCGTCCGGCCGGTGGGTGTCGCGACCCATGGCTTCGAATATCCCCTCGTGCAGAGCAGTCAGCAGAATGGACGCGTTCATATATCCGTGGGCCAAGCCTTCGATTCGTTCCTTGGTGTCCATCGCTCACTCCTTTAGACTGCAGGTCGTTCAGCCGATACTAATGATCCTGGACCGAATAGCAACCCCAAGCCCGGAGTGCAGATGGCCGACACACCGTTGATCAGCGTCGTCATCCCCTGTTATCAGGCCGCCGACACGCTGCCCGAAACCCTCGCGACCGTCTTTTCCCAGGACTACCCGCACGTGGAAGTGGTGGCGGTCGACGACGGCTCGACCGATGACACGACCAACATCCTGGCCGGCTACGGCGATCGGTTGATCACCCAGCGCATTCCCAACAGCGGCGGACCGTCAAGGCCGCGCAACGTGGGCGTCGAGCATGCGACCGGGGAGTATGTGGCCTTCTTCGATTCCGACGACCTGATGCTCCCCGGCAAACTCAAGGCCCAGGCCGCCGTCCTCGCAGACCGGCCCGAAGTGGATTTCGTCTTCACGGATTTCCGCATGATCGACCCTGAGGGCGCCGTGCTGACAGAGCGCTTTCTGGACACCTACCGGAATTTTCGCAATCACTGCAGCAAGACCGATCAACCCGATCTCTCACGGCTCGACGGAGCCCACGCCTATCACGAGTTGATCCGCGCCAACTTCATAGGCACCTCTAGTGTCATGGTTCGCCGCGACAAGCTCGTGGCCGCCGGAGGATTCGACGAGACGCTCCACAACGGTGACGACATCGACATGTGGCTCAAGCTCGCCCGCACCGGCGCGGCCT
>DAOVZQ010000264.1 GCA_030635025.1 bacterium | reverse complement strand
GGATCTACGACCTCACACCACTCTCGGACCTGCAGGTCGTCGATGGGGCCCTTATGATCAGTGGCTGTCTGTCGACAACGCTGGGCGGTCTCGGGAATCTCCGGACCGTGGGTGCACTTACTCTGAGCAACAATCGCAACCTGGATGACCTGAGCGCCTTGGCTTCATTGACTGGATTGCGAGAGCTTAAAATCGAATTATGTCACGCGATTGAGGATCTGGACGCTCTGTCCGACCTGACGCATGTCGATCGTGTCGATCTCGTGTCATGCAGCGGCTTGACATCAATTGCCGGGCTGGCCGGTGTGGCGGGTCTTACCAGCCTGTGGCTTGTGGGGATGGATAACTTGATTGAATTGGCGAGCGGTGAGAACCTCACTCGCCTGTACATCGCATCGTGCCCCTCATTGATGGACTTCTCAGGACTGGCGGATCTATCGCAACTGCGGGAGTTGCTTGTTTACGGTTGCGCGGCACAGGTCGACTTGTCTTCCCTTCCCGCGCTTCCGGTTCTCTCCAGTCTGACTATCGAGGGAATGAACACACTGATCGACTTCACAGGCATACCGGATCTGCCGTCCCTCTACTCCCTCAAGATTGAAGAAAACGAAGCGCTGCAGAGTCTTAGGGGTTTCGGCGATCTGCCCCGGTTAAGGTCAGTGAATATTGCTGCGAATCCCGCGCTCATTTCACTCGAGGGACTGAGTGGGGCAACCGGCTCCTATACCCTGAAGGTCGAGAACAACATCTCCCTGCAGAGTCTGGCTGGCCTATCGCCTTCTCCCGGACTCGACCGTCTCGAAGTCTATAATAATCCGGACATGACATCCCTGACGGGATTGCCCGATCTCGAGGCTCTCGATTATCTGGAATTGCGCAATCTCGAGCGTCTGGAAGACTTGAGTGGTGTATCGAATCTGCCTTCGCTGGCGGATATCAGAGTCAATGACTGTCCCGAAGTTGTGTCGTGTGAGGGTATGTCCTACCTGCCTTCGCTTCAGGAATTGTCTCTCTTGAGTATGCCGGCTCTGTCGTCGCTTGCTGGTCTTAGCCCCGCCGACTCACTTCGAACAGTCTATATTTATCACTGTCAATCCTTGGCCGATCTCACGGGATTTCCGGAATCGACCGTGATCGAGTCGATCAATCTTACGGCCAACGAGAACCTTTCCAGTCTTGCTGGTCTGGAATTCCTGCATGGCCTGAGGTTCCTGATCATACAAGGGAATGACAGTCTCGTGTCCTTGGTGGGACTGGACAATTTGGAAAGCGTAGAGAGAATCAGGGTTAACCACAACGACAAGCTGTCCCAGTGTGACGTTTTTGATTTTGTTGCCGAACTGGCGGATGTACTATCCATCGATATCGCCTACAACGGCCCCTGTCAATGAGTTGCGGAGGAGAATCCATGAGGGCAAGCGCACTTTTGATCGTCTGTATCCTGATTCTGTTCGCAACCTTGTCGTTGGCTTCTTCCGCGTCCCCCGACGACCCGCCCTGGTTTACACGTGTCCTTATCTCCAACGACGACGGCATAGACGACCCCCGCCTCAAGGTCCTCGTCGATGCCTTCGCCCCCCACTGCGAGGTGTGGGTGGTGGCGCCCCTGGTCAATCGCAGCGGCTGTTCCAACTACTGCTCGATCTTCTCGACTCGTGAACTCGCGGCGGAACCCCGCGATCTGGGCGAGGGCGTGCACGCCTGGGGCGTGGACGGCTACCCTGCCGATTGCATGGTCCTGGCCCTGACCACACTCATGAAGGACAGCCCTCCCGATCTGGTCCTGTCTGGCGTCAACAGCAGCCCCAACCTGGCCGACGGCTGGATGGCCAGCGGCACCATCGGTGTGGTGCGTACCGCCGCCCATCGCGGATTTCGCGCGGTGGCCTTCTCTGGCCTGCGCGAGAACCCGGCCATGATGGACGCGGTCGGGGAGTGGGCACTCGAATTTTGCCGCAGCGATCTGGTGCGGGACATGGAGAAGGACGCCTATCTCACCGTGAGTTTTCCGCGGGTGGAGCCGAACGAGATCGCGGGTGTGCGTCTGGCCCGTCGCGCCCACACCACCTATGTGAACTGGTTCGAGCCCGACGGCGTCGACGACCAGGGTCGTGATCGTTGGAAACTGCGCTACACGAGGGAAACCGACACTCCCGAAGGCACCGACCAGCAGCTGTACAACCTCAACTACATCGCGGTTACGCCCATGAAGGTGGGAGAATTCGACGACGAGGCCTACGGTGGATTGATCGGTGAGCCGGGGCGATTGCCGGCCTGGTCGGACGCCGTTCGCTGATCCGTCAACCGCACACGAAGCGATCCCAGTAGACGAACATATAGCCCAACGTTGCGCCGCCGTGCGAGAGCAGCGCGGGCCACGTGTTGCCGTAACGCTCCCGCAGCCAGCCCCAGAAACATCCGGCCCCGAAGACGACCGCGAGAAACAAGGCCGCCACCGGCAACGAGCCGAAGAGGGCGTAGATGGTCACACCGTGATAGCTGGCGTAGGCCGCAGCAGCTATGGCCACGGCAAGGCGCCGGTCAGCCAGTCCGCCCAGACGATGGTGAACGTAACCGCGCCAGTAGAGTTCTTCCGCCGGGCCGTTGAGCACCAACATGATCAGCAACAGGGGCCCCGCCTGTGCCGGCCCCGCACCCCAGGACGTCAGGCTCTCGATCACGCGTTCGTCGGCGAAGAAGATCTCTTCGCCCCAGACGAGTGCGGCGATCTGCGCTCCGGCCATCGTTGCGCCGAGCAGCAGGCCCATACGGATGCCGTCGCGTCGCCGTCCGCCGGACAGGCCGACTTCCTCCGTGTACTCATGCCAGGATCGGCGGCCGAACACGACGACGGCGAGCAAAGGTCCCAGGACGCAGATCCCGAGATGATAAGTCAGGAAGGTGGCCCACACGCTGTGCAGGCCCAGTAGAGTGACGACGACGACCGCTGGCGGGACGATCAGCAACAGCGGCAAGTCCCTGGTCCGTGATGTCATCGAAGGTCCGACACCACGGCCGTGATCATTTTCGTCGCCCGATCCAACTCGTCCTCGGTCGTGAACCGCCCTAGCGATAAACGCAACGTGCCGACGGCCGCTTCGAACGGCGCGTCCATGGCCATGAGTACCGCCGAGGCCGTGGCGCCGCCGTCGTTGCAGGCGGCACCGGCCGAGCAGGCGATTCCGTCGAGCTTGGCCATCAGGTCCGACGCCAGCATGCCGGGGAAACCGATGCTCAGCGTATTGGGCAGCCGCTCCACGTCACGAGCATGCACGACCGTGGCGGGCGCGGCCTCGGTCAACGCCGTCTGCAGCCGGTCGCGCATGGCGGACAACCGCGGTGCTTCTTCTTCGACATCTTCCGCGGCCAGCGCCGCGGCCTCGCCCAATCCCGCCACCAGGATCACGCTCTCGGTGCCGGCTCGCCGGCCGCTCTCCTGCTTGGCGCCGTGAACCAGGTTTTCCAGGGTCACGCCGTCGCGAACATAGAGCGCACCGACCCCTTTCGGCCCGTAGAGCTTGTGGCTCGCCAGAGAGAGCAGGTCCACGCCCAAGTCGTCGACGCGCACGGGGAGTTTGCCGGCCGATTGGGCCGCGTCGGTGTGCATCAACGCGCCGGCCTCGTGGGCCACCGCGGCGATCTCGGCGATGGGCTGCACGGTGCCCACCTCGTTGTTGGCGTGCATGATCGAGACGAGCACGGTATCGGGTCGTAGCGCCTTGGCCACATCGGCGGGATCGATCAGGCAATTGTCGTCCACAGGTACGACCGAAACTTCCCAACCCCGCCCCGCCAACCAGTCGCACACCGCCGAAGTTGCGGGATGTTCCACCGCGGAGATTACGAGATGCCGTCCGCGGTCTTCCCGCGCCCACGCCGCGCCCTTGATGGCCAGGTTGTTGGACTCGGACCCGCCGCTGGTGAAGATGACTTCGTTCGGCGCACAGCCCAGCAGTCCGGCCACCTGAGCGCGCGCCTTATCGACGGCCGCGAGGGCCGTCCGGCCGTAGACGTGCCCGCTGTTCGGGTTGCCGAAGTGTTCGCGGAGGTAGGGTGTCATGGCGTCGGCCACGCGGGGGTCGATGGGTGTGGTGGCGTTTGTGTCGAGGTAGATAGGTAAATGGCACATAAACAAAATCTCCCGGAAACGAAGGTGTACGAGTCCTGTCAGGATAGTAGACCATGTGTGAAGAGACGCAACTCCGACCCTGGAGGCCTTTCCATAGACGTGTTAAGATTGCAGGCGCTTGAATCGAATCCGGCAACCCGATCCCGAGGTCCAGAATGCCCGACTCACAGCCCTACCAGCCCGTCAACCATGTCCGCATCGTAACCGCCGCATCCCTTTTCGACGGTCACGACGCGTCCATCAACATCATGCGCCGCCTTCTCCAGCGCAGCGGCGCCGAGGTGATCCATCTGGGCCACAACGTTTCGGTGCGCGACATCGTGAACTGCGCCATCCAGGAGGACGCCCAGGGCATCGCCATCACCTCGTATCAGGGCGGGCACCTCGAATTCCTGAAGTACATGTTCGACCTGCTCGCCGAGGCCGGCGCGAACGTGCGCATCTACGGCGGCGGCGGGGGCTGTATCCTCCCCGATGAGATCGACGAGCTGCACAAGCATGGCATCGATCGTATTTTCTCGCCGGACGACGGCCGGACGCTTGGACTCCAGGGCATGATCGATCTGGTCATGGAGGGCTGCGATTTTCCGACAATCACCGAAGCCGACCCGGCGCTGCTC
>DAOVZQ010000362.1 GCA_030635025.1 bacterium | reverse complement strand
GCCAAACAGCTCAAGAAGAAGTTTTCCCAGGCCGTCGTCGACGGGAACATCAGCGCCGTCGAGCGGGCCTATGAGGAGTTGGTGTCAGAATGAGCAACATTCCGACAAAAGATCTGCACACCGGCGGCATCATCACCGATGCCGGCAACACCTCCGATTTCAAGACCGGTGACTGGCGTTCCGATGTGCCCCAGTGGGTCGAGGAGAACTGTACGCATTGCATGTTCTGTTGGATCTACTGTCCGGACAGCGCCGTCATGCTGGATACGTCCGACGAAAAAACCAAGATGACGGGATTCGTCTTCGAGCATTGCAAGGGCTGCGGCATCTGCGCGCAGCACTGTCCGCCCGCGAAAAAGGGCAAGGCGGCCATCGTCATGGTCCGCGACGAGAAATAAGCCACGGAAAGGAGAGTTCAATGAAACAGTTATTCGTTGGGCTGACCGGGAACGAGGCCGTGGCGACCGCTTTCAAGCAAGCGCGTCCCCACGTCGCCCCCGCCTTCCCGATCACGCCGCAGACAGAGATGATGCATAAGTTCGCCGACTTCGTCGCCGACGGCGAGGTCGAGACCGAAATGATCCTGGTCGAGAGCGAGCATTCGGCCATGAGCGCCGCGGTGGGCGCGTCGGCCACCGGTGCACGGGTCTTCACAGCCACGAGCTCGGCCGGTTTCGCGTTGATGTGGGAGGTCGTCTACATCGCGGCCAACCTGCGCCTGCCTATCTGCATGCCGGTGGTCAACCGGGCGCTGTCGGGCAACATCAACATCCACAACGACCATTCCGACGCCATGGGCGGCCGTGACGCGGGTTGGATTCACCTGTGGTGCGAGAACACGCAGGAAGCCTACGACTCGGCCCTGATGTGCTGGCGTATCGCCGAGCATGCCGGAGTGCGGTTGCCGGTGATGATCAACTACGACGGTTTCATCATCAGCCACACGTCGGAATCCCTGAACATCCTACCCGACGAGGACGCTTGGAAGTTCATCGGTCCCAAGGACGTAGGCGCGGGTTATTCGCTGCTGGACGTGGAAAATCCGATCACGGTCGGACCTCTCGACCTGACCGACTACTACTTCGAGCATAAGACCTCGCAGATCGAGGCGATTAACAATTCGCCCGAGCACATCGCCGCGATCTTCAAGGAATTCAGCGCGTTGAGCGGCCGCACGTACGACTTCATCGAGGAGTATCGTACCGACGACGCCGAGATCATCATCGTCGCCCTCGGGTCGACCGCCGGTACGGCCAAGGTCGTTATCGACATGTACCGCGAGAAGGGCGTGAAGATTGGTCTGGTGAAGATCCGCGTCTTCCGGCCGTTCCCGGTGGACGTGCTGCGCAAGGCTCTCGGCAAGGCCAAGGTCGTGGGTGTGATGGACAAGTCGGTGACCTTCGGCGGCTTCGGCGGCCCGGTCTTCAACGAGATCCGATCCGCCATGTACGGCACGGCCAACCCTCCCAAGATCCACGACTGGATCTACGGGCTGGGCGGACGCGATACCGACATCGCACAGATCGAGAGTTTGATCGACCAGCTCCAGGCCATCGCCGGGGGTTCGGAAGCCGAGGACATCAACATGCTGGGCGTTCGCCTGTAAAGGAGGGTCGACGATGGCTAATCTACAGACGCTTTCAAAGTGCGAAGACCTCCTGACCGGTGGACACAGGGCTTGTGCAGGCTGCACAGGCTCCAACATCCTGCGGCAGATCATGCTGACCGCCGGTCCGGACACGGTCGTGGGCGGCGCCACGGGCTGTATGGAAGTCGTGACCACGATCTTCCCGTACACCGCCTGGAAAACACCGTTCATCCACTCCGCGTTCGAGAACTGCGCGGCCACGATTTCCGGTGTCGAGACTGGGTTCCGGGCCTTGAAGCAGGCCGGCCAACTTCCCGTCGAGCGCGAGAAGATGAACTTCATCGCTTTCGGCGGCGACGGCGGCACCTACGACATCGGTCTGCAGTCCCTGTCGGGCGCCATGGAGCGCGGTCACAACATGCTGTACGTCTGCTACGACAACGAGGCGTACATGAACACCGGCATCCAGCGTTCGGGTGCGACGCCCTTCGGCGCCCACACCTCGACCGCACCCGCCGGCAAGGTCAAGCAGGGGAAGGAACAGCACCGCAAGGATCTGACCAAGATCATGGTGGCGCACAACATCCCCTTCGTGGCCACGGCCACGCCCTTCCATTGGAAGGATCTCGCGGCAAAGGTCGAGAAGGCCTTGGCAGCAGACGGTCCCGCCTTCCTGAACATCCTGATGCCCTGTACCGTGGGCTGGGGTTTTGATCCCGCCATTGGCATGGAGCTGTGCAAGCAGGCCGTGGAGGCCAACTTCTGGCCCCTGTTCGAGGTGGAAAACGGGCATTACAAGATGTCCAAGAAACCCAAGGAAGACCGGACGCCCATCGTGGAGTGGCTCAAGCCGCAGGTGCGGTTCAAGCACCTGTTCAAGCCCGGCAACGAGGCGATACTCGAGGAGATCCAGCGCTGGGTGGACGACGAGTTCACCAAGGTGCAGACACTCTGCGAGCTCGGCTGACCGGTCTCGATCCCGTTGGATGAAGAAGGCCCCCGCCGATGCGGGGGCCTTCTTCGTTGCCGGATGTGATTGAGCGGATCAGAGGGAGATGTACCAACGCCAGGCTTCGTGTCCCCAGAGGGTCACGGCCATGGCGGCCGGCGCCAGGAACACGCCGTAGGGCAGCGCGGTCCGTCCGTCAGCGCGGCGTACGAGAACGAGACCGAGACCGACGATCGTGCCCACGAACGAGCCGACCAGGAAGGTCATCATGACGCCTTGCCAGCCTAGCCAGGCGCCGAGCATGGCTCCCAGCTTGACGTCGCCGAACCCCAGCCCTTCTTCACCGCGCAGTCGACTGTATCCCTGACGCAGCAGCCACAGGGCGCTGAAACCTCCGACGGCGCCCATCAGGGAATCGTCGCGGGATGTGCCGAGCAAGGGACAGAAGGCGAGTCCCAGGGCGATCCCGGGGAGGGTCATCACGTCCAGGATGAGCTTGTGATCCAGGTCGATGAAGAAAATGCCGAGGAGTGTCAGCAGGACCCCGGCGGTGACGACGGCCGCGGCGAGTGTCGGCGCCGTGAGGACTGCGACGACCAGGGCCACGCCGCCCAAACCTTCCACCAGGGGATACCGGGCGCTGATGGGTGCGGCGCAATCGCGGCACCGTCCCCGCAGTAGCAGCCACCCGAACAGCGGCACGTTGTCGCGCTTGCGAACGGGCGTGCCGCAGTGGGGACAATGCGATCCGGGACGGATCAGGGATTCTGCGCGGGGAAGGCGCCAGATCAGGACGTTGAGAAAACTGCCCAGGCAGGCACCGAACAGGGCGATGCCGACGAGCAGCATGGTCGTCGGCAATCCCGTCGTTTCGCAGAGGTGCGTTAGGGCGTTCACCGTCCCGAGACCACCTGCCGCGCCTTCTCGGGATCCTGGAAGCGGGACATGATCGTGGCGGCGTCCACCTGGCCGTCATGGTAGAGTTCGAGCAACGAGTCGTCGAGCAGGGTCATACCGTCGTTGCTGCTGCTGGAGATGACGTTGTTGATCATGTGGATCTTGCCCTCGCGGATCTGGTTGGCCACGGGGTTGGTCACGAAGAGCACTTCGCGGGCCGCGACACGCCCCTTGCCGCTGCGATGGGGCAGGAGCACCTGGGAGATCACGCATTTGAGGGTCAACGCCAGCCGGGTCCGGATCTCGTCCTGATCCTGGACCGGGAAGACGTCGATGATGCGGTTGATGGT
>DAOVZQ010000361.1 GCA_030635025.1 bacterium | reverse complement strand
TGAGCGTCTCCGCCGTGGACGAAGATACCGACCATCTCGACTATACCTGGGCCGCGGACGGTGGTTTCTTCCCCGGCGGATTTGTCGGCGCCGATGTGACCTGGTCTCCGCCGGCGTCCATGGGTACCTATTATGCGACCGTGACCGTCGACGACGGATCCGCCACCGTCGCCGACACGCTCGCCCTCCAGGTCGCCGTGCCGGGACTCGACCTATCCCCCGTCGCGCTGGACTTCGGCTTTGAGGAAACGGACCTGGCCTTCGTCGTGAGCAATACCGGCGACGGCCCCCTGCAATGGATCGCGAGTGTAGACCCGCTCTGGCTGACTCTCGACACCGGCTACGGCCTGCTCGCTCCGGGCTCCACGGCCACGGTGATCGTTTCGGTGGACCGCACCGGCCTCGGCCCGGGCCTTTTCGAGAGCAGGGTATCGATCGCCACTCCGTTCGGCAACGGTCAAGTGACCGTCTCCATGAACGTGCCGCGGCCCGGGAGGCTCTCCCTTTCGCCAACCGCTCTCGATTTCGGCCTGGACGAGACTGTTCTGACTTTCGACATAACCAACACCGGCGACCTGGGCCTCACCTGGACGACCCAATCGTTGACCGCCTGGATCAGTGTGGGGCCCACAAGCGGCGACACCGGCGAAGAAACCGACACGATCACGGTGACCGCGGATCGCGCCGGCCTGGCGCCCGGCGACCACCAGGGCGTCGTGGCCGTGGCGACCAACGACGGCGCGGGCTTCGTGAGCATAACGCTGCACATGATCTCACCACCCGTACTGGCCCTGTCCGCCCATACGCTCGACTTCGGATACACGACGACGAGCCGTGAGCTCGACATCTTCAACGGGGGCGACGGATCGTTCACCTGGACCGTCTCGTCATCATCGACCGCACTCGCGTTCGCACCGACCGCCGGCACGGTGTCGACCGAGACCGACGTCGTCACCGTCACGGTCGACCGGTCGGGCCTGCCCGCCGGCGTGCATTCCCACGACTTCATCGTCGCCGGCAACGGCGAGACGGAAACCGTGACCGCTGAATTCAACGTGTCGGGCGAACCCCCGGCCTTGACCAACCTGTTCTTCCTGCACCACTCCACCGGCCGCAATCTCATCGAGGAAGGCTCGGTACGCTCACGCCTCGCCGCGATCGACGGTGATCTGGATTTCTGGGATCACGACTACAATTCCATCGGCGTGATGAACCCGAACGGCTCGCTCACGGGCGACAGCTACAACATCCCCGGCGACAATACCGACCCGGACGGCCTGCACACCCTGTGGACCACGAGCAACTCGGCCCGCGCGGCCATCCTCGCCAATCACGAGGTCATCGCCTTCAAGTCCTGCTATCCGGCTTCGGACATCACGAGCACGGCCATGCTGGACCAGTACAAGGCCTGGTACCTGGACATCCGCGACTTCCTGGACACGCAACCCGACAAGGTCTTCGTGATCATGTCGCCGCCGCCGCGCCACCGGCTGGCCACCGACTCGGGCGACGCCGCACGGGCCCGCGCCTTCGCCGATTGGCTGGGCAGCTCCGACTATCTCTCCGACCACTCGAACCTGGTCTACTTCGACTTCTTCGACCACCTGGCCAACAGCAGCAACATGCTTCGCTACGATTTCGAACGCAGTCATTCCGATTCGGACTCGCACCCCAACACCCTGGCCAACCAGACCGTCGGCCCCTATTTCGCCGCCGCCCTCGCGGCCGCGGCGGGAGGCGCGCGATAATCCATGACGACCTTCGCCTTCCTAGCCGTCATCGTCTGCCTGCTCTGCGGCCCCGTCTCGGCCGAAGTCGACGAGCGGGGCGAATGCGAAACCCATGAGGTCCTGTCGACCCTGGCCTTCGCGGGGCTCGCCTCGGCCGCCACCTGGAATTTGGACCATGACAACAGGTTCGCGCGCGGGCTCTCGGATCCCCCCCTGGACAAGGTCATCGACTTCGGCAACACCTGGGGCAGCGGCTGGGTAATCGGCGGCGGCTCGCTGGGCGTGTACGCGACGGGCCTGCTGGGAGGCGGCGAGCGCATGCACACACTCGGCGCCGACATGATTCGATCCTACGCCCTGAGCGGTACCGTCACCATCATCCTGAAGCGGGGCATCAATCGGACGCGACCCTCCGGCGGCGCCTACTCCTTCCCGTCGGGTCACACCTCGTCGGCCTTCAGCCTGGTGCCGGCACTACACCATCACCTGGGCTGGAAGGCGTCGGGACCCGCCACGGCCCTGGGCGTGATCACGGCCATGGGCCGCATGCAGGACCGTCACCACTACCTGTCCGACGTGATCTTTGGAGCCGCGCTGGGCTGGGTCGCGGGCGACCTGGTGATCCGCGTCTTGCGCAAAGAGCCGGGATCGGGCAACGTGATGGTGTCGCCCGGAGCCGTCGGTTGGACGGCGGGTTTCTGAGACCAAGCGCGGAGGCATCATGTCGATTCCCGCCCGGATAATCCTGTTCGTCGTCGCCGGTCTGGTGTTCTTGTCCGGTCCGCCGACGGCCGAAGCGCTGGACCTGAGCTTCGAGGTCTTTCCCGGCGCGCCGTTGATCCTGTCGTCGACCCTGACCATCGCCCAGGACGGGTACCTTGACCTGGAGATAGACCCCGACTACGCCAGCGAGCCCTTCGCGGCGCCCTGGTACTACGCGCTGCGACTCGGCACACCCGTGTGCGGCGGCGCCTGGGCCGTGGAACTGCTCCACCAGAAAATCATGCTTAAGAACACGACGGCCGACGTGCAGTACTTCAACGTTTCCCACGGCTACAACATCTTCACGGTGCAGAGGCATTGGTCGAAGCGTGGCGCACGGGTCGTGGCGGGCGCGGGCTGGGTCGTGGCGCATCCCGAAAACAAGGTACGGGGACTGCCGTTGGATGAACAGACGGGCCTGGGCGATTGGGGATATCACATGGCGGGTCCGGCCCTGCTGGGCGGCGTGGGAAAACGTCATGACCTCGGCGAGCGGTTTTTCCTGTCGGTCGAGGCGCGCCTGATCGCGTCGTGGGTCAAGGTGCCGGTAGCCAACGGAGAGGCGCGCCTCTCGGATCTAACGGCGCATTTTCTGTTCGGGGCCGGTGTCGATTTTTAACGGGCATCGAAGTTGCTATCACTGCGTATATGACCCGCATCCCATACCGGTCAAACAAGAGGATCAACACGAATGAGACTGTTACCGTCCCTGCTTCTGGCTACGATCCTGACCGCGGGCGCCGCCCTTGGCGCAGAGCCGTCGATCAGCACGCCCGACTCCACGGCCGTTGCTCCCGCCGACACGACCGGTTATAGGCTGGAAGAACTCGTCGTCACGGATCGTATGCCGGAGAAAGAGGTTACGCGCACGGAGCTGAGCCACGAGGAGATCCGCGTGCTGCCCGGATTCGGCGGCGACGCCATCAAGAGCGTGCAGGCCCTGCCCGGCGTGGCGCGTCCGAGCATGTTCGATCAGGGCGCGATCATCGTGCGCGGCAGCGGCCAGTTCGATACGCGCTACTTCCTCGACGGCATCGACATCCCGTTGCTTTTCCACTACGGGGGTGTGAAGTCCACCTACAACTCCATGTCCCTTTCGAGCGTCGATCTGTACCCCGGCGGATACAACACACGTTATGGCGGCTGCATCGGCGGCGTGATCGAAATCAAGGGGCGATCGGGTCGGGCCCAGGGCTGGCGCATGCTGCTGATCGGGCACCGCGGACGCCAGCCGGACCAGACGCTCGAGTACGTCTATCAGAAGCTGCGCGAGACCGAGCCCGGCTGCGGCC
>DAOVZQ010000399.1 GCA_030635025.1 bacterium | reverse complement strand
GTATCAGGCTAAGGCTTGAGTGACTTGAGAACTATGAATTTCTGGTCCGACCCCAGCACTTCCGCATTTCCGAACAGGCGCTTCAACTTGACATGGTAGCCCAGGTGACGGTTGCCCACGACACGGAACTCGCCCCCGCGCCGCAGGGCGCGTCGTGCTTGCCTGAACATCTGCCAGGCGATCGTGTCACCCACCGTCTGGTCCTGGTGGAAGGGCGGGTTGCAGACGATGAGATCCAGTGCCTCGGCCGGTTCCTCTTCCAGACCGTCAGCCACCACGAAGCGATGGGCGGGACCGGAGTGCTCTGTGCGCACAACGGTGTCGCGGGCGCTCGCGACCGCCTGATACGAGACATCCACGAAAAGCACCTGGGCTTGTGGGCACTGCCGCGCCAGGAATACGCCGAGGACTCCGTTGCCGCAGCCCAGGTCGGCGGCCTTCAGGGGCGCATCGGATTTCGGGAGATGGGCGAGCAGCAAACGCGTCCCCGCATCAAGCCGTTCGCGCGAGAACACGCCGGCGCGATTGACCAGGCTCAGATCATTATGGGTGTAGAGGCTTGGCGAGACGCCGTCGGGCGGGTTCAGTTCGGGGTCATGATCGCTGAAGGCCAGCCGCGCCTTCTTCCAGCCCAGGCTTGTGCGCGTGGGTCCGATGCACGATTCGAGCAGGTCGTACACGCGGCGCGGCGTGTGTTTGATCATGCCGCCTGCGACGACTCGCGCGTCCCGGTTCAGTCGGGGCCTTAGCCGCAATAGCTGGTCCTCCAGCCAGGCCAGGGATTTGGGTTGCTTTATCAGCACCAGATCGAACGGCCCGACCGGATCCTCATCGCCGGGAACGAAGCGGACGGCGCTATCAGGTATCTCGTTGAGCGCCAGGTTGTGGTTCAAGGCCAGGCGGGCGTAGTGGGAGTCGTTCCAGGAGACGGGGTGCAGCGCGTGGAGCGCAACGCCCAAGGCGCCGAAGGCGTCGTTGGCCAACAGGATCGAGGCGTCGGAGGCCGGCGGATTTTCCCGCAGATGCGAGAGCATATAGGCGTCGGCGGTATCCCAGGCGCGCAGGGGATCGTCGCGTCGCAAGGGCCAACGTTGGAGTCGCCAGGTGTCGTTGTTATGTATCAGGGTCTCCAAATCCGTCCTCCGGGTTGGGGCGCAGTCATGATATATGTTGTCCCGGTAGTGTACGAGCGTATAAACCGGGCTGCGCCAATCTAGGAGTCAGGGATGACCGACACATCCGGAAATTTCGAACCGTTCGCCAAGAAGATGCGCGACGCCGATCTTCCCGAGATCGTTATCCGCACCTTCCGGAGCTACTACGATCAACTCGTGTCCGGTGAGACCGGGCTGATGCCCGAAGCCGATATCGAGCCCGTGTCGTCCCTGCCGGACATGGCCGACTTCACGCCCGAACTGACCGCGGTCGGCGAGAAGGCCCTGCCGCACGCGTTGATGATCAAGCTCAACGGCGGGCTGGGCACCAGCATGGGCCTGACCAAAGCCAAGTCCCTGCTGACGATCAAGGACGGCTTGACCTTTCTGGACATCATCGCCAAGCAGACCGAACGCTCCCGGATGCCCCTGGTGCTGATGAACAGCTACAGCACGCGCGACGATACCCTCGCCGCCCTGGCGCCCTATCCGGACCTCTTCGGCGACATCCCGTTCGACTTTCTGCAGCACAAGGTGCCAAAGATCACGCAGGCCGAAATGAACCCGGCCGAATGGGCCGACAACCCGGATCTGGAGTGGTGCCCGCCCGGTCACGGCGACATCTATACCGCCCTGGTGACCAGCGGTATGCTCGACACCCTTCTCGCCGGTGGATATCGCCACGCCTTCGTCTCCAACTCGGACAACCTGGGGGCGGTCATGGACACGGCTCTTCTCGGTTACTTCGTGAACCGCGGCCTGCCGTTCATGATGGAAGTGGCCGACCGGGCCGAGGCCGACAAGAAGGGTGGTCATCTGGCTGTCCGGGCCGACGGCCGGTTGGTTCTGCGCGAGTCGGCCCAGTGTCCGCCGGAGGACGAAGCGTCGTTCCAGGACATCACCCGTCATCGATACTTCAATACGAACAGCCTGTGGCTGGACCTGCCGGCGCTCAAGGACATGCTGACCGAGTACGATGGTATTCTTGGCCTCCCCATGATCTGCAACGCCAAGACCGTTGATCCGCGCGACGACACGTCCGCCAAGGTCTATCAGATCGAGACCGCCATGGGGGCGGCCATCGAGGTGTTCCGCGGCGCCGGCGCGGTGCGTGTGCCCAAGTCCCGCTTTGCGCCCATCAAGTCCACCGCCGACCTGCTGGACGTCCGCTCGGACAACTACGTGTTGACCGACGACTACCAGGTCGTGGCCAATCCGGCCCGTGTGTTGCCGCGCGCGGTGATCGATCTGGACAAGAAGCATTTCAAGAAGGTCGATGATTTCGATACGCGGTTCCCTCATGGTCCGCCGTCGCTGCTGGGGTGCGAGCGTCTGTCGATCACCGGTGATATCCGGTTCGGTCGTGATGTGAAGCTCGAAGGCGTGGTGACGATGACCAATGAATCGGAGACCCCGGCCATGGTGCCGGACGACATGATTATTCGGGGGGAGTGGCGCGCCTAGGATCGATTGTAATCAACTTGGTGAGTGTGACAGATCGTTTTCGATATTGACATGTGAGCACATTGCAGGGAAGATAGTGATTGACCGCCTTCTCCATTGTCCTCGTATCCGGAGGTGACGACCGACAAGCTTGATACCCCTTGTGGGCTGGATTTCGCTCCATCTGCACCGGATATCAAGCGAACCGTCGTGTCGTCTCGACCGGTGCGGACGTATTGTGAGGAGGCTATTTTTATGTTCAGCAACCTTATGACTCATGATCCCCTGTCCCGATTCTTGTTCATGACGCTTTTGGCCGCCCTGATATTCCTGTCGCCGCCACAGCGCGTGTGCGCGGAGATTCCTGATCTTTCTAAGTCGTTTCAGACGGATTGGGTTTGTGTTACCGATGCGGCTTTCGAGGAATCGTTCATGCGGCTTGCGGATTACCGATCACGGCAAGGCCTGGCAACCCTGGTGCTCACCCTGGACGAAGTGTTCATGTGGTCTCCGGCCGCCGATGACACGACGGCCAGTCTGCGCTGGCTTTCCGGTGTGGCCTTCGAGCAATGGGGGGCGCGCTACCTGTTGCTGGGAGGCGATCACAGTCTGTTGCCGGCTCCCATGTCTCGTTTCGTGATGGGTACTGTCGAGTGGAGTTATCCGCTGGACAGCTATTACGGTTGTCTCGAAGGCGATTGGAACGTTGACGGTGACGGCTGGGTGGCCGAAGCCGGTGATGACCTTGCCGATCCCACACCCCATCTGGCGGTTGGCAGACTGCCGGTCGAAACGGTCGCCGAGG
>DAOVZQ010000099.1 GCA_030635025.1 bacterium | reverse complement strand
GTCCTTGTAGACTGCTTATGTATATAGTGAAAAGCACGTTTCTGAGATTGGATGGATCATGACTGTAACCCGCTATTCGGAAGATCAGCTGGCCGAATTCCGCCGCATTCACCGTAGCCGTCGTTCGCGGCGTTTCTACAGTACGGCAATCTCAATGCTCGTCCTGCTCGTCCTGTTCACAGCCATCAGTGTGTCCGATGATCGGCCGTTCGGCCTCGATGGATTCATCGTCATACCGGCGCTGGTCGTGGTGCTTATGATCTCCCTGTATTTCGAATATCGGAATACACGCTGTCCTGCCTGTGGTGGTGGTATCGGCAACATGTGGAGTCAGCGCTTCTGTCCCACGTGCGGCGTGCGTTTGGTCGATTGAAATACCCAGGGCTAGCTTTGATCTCGATCCCCACGTATCCTATAAACTCCGACGGAACAGGTCGGCGGCCGATGCGTACTACCGTCCTGCCAATTACGGACCTACATGTGTTTCCACGAAGGGATTCCGACGTGACGACCCCCTGTTATCGGTTTCGACGGATCGTGCCGATCCTGGCGCTGGCCCTGTTCACGATCCTGCTGACCGGTTGCACCGGTGAAGACGGCGGCGAACCGTCCGCCCAGGCACACGGACAGGGTGGCCCCCATGGAGGTGGCCGTCCGCCGGAGCAGGCCGTCCCGGTGGCCGTCCAGGCCGTCGGCAACGGCGCCATAGCCAGCTATTACGATGCCACCGCTTCCCTTGTAGCCGAAAAGACGGCCCAGGTACTGGCGCGCGTTACCGGAACCGTCAAGACCATAGCCGCCGAAGAGGGTGACCTGATTCCAGCCGGTGGCGCCCTGCTGCGTGTCGACAACGACGAGTACCGCTTCCGGGTTGAGCAAGCCGAGGCCAATACGGCCAATTTGCTTTCGCGCTTCAAGCGCATGGAGGCCATGCGCGCCGAGGATCTGTCCTCGGAGGAGGAGTTCCAGTCGTCGTTGAGCGAGCTGGAGAACGCCCGCGCCGAGGAGGGGCTCGCGCGTCTGAACCTCTCGTACACCACGGTCGTATCGCCCTTCAAGGGTCGGATCACCCGGCGTCTGGTGGATGTGGGGCAAAACGTATCCGTCGGCACGCCGCTCTTCGACATCTCCGATTTCAATCCGCTGTTGGCGCGAGTCCATGTGCCCAGCCGCGAGTTCAACCAGCTCAAGCGCAACCAGGACGTCGACCTGGTACTCGACAGCGACGGCACGCGACTCAAGGGCCGCATCAAGTTGATCAGCCCGGTGATCGATCCCACCAGCGGGACCATCAAGATCACGGTCGAGATCGACGATTACCCCGCCGGTGTGCGGCCGGGCGATTTCGCGTCGGTCAAGATCGTTACCGAGCAGCGTGAAAACGCCACCCTGGTGCCGCGTGGCGCCGTCTTGACCGACAAGGGCGAGACCGTCGTCTTCGTACCCGTCGATGGCGAGGGGGAGGCTGTCACCGCCGAGCGCCGTGTCGTCGAGACCGGCTTCACCGACGATGATCACACCGAAATCGTCACGGGCCTCGCGCCTGGCGAAACCGTGGTCGTCAAGGGCCAGCGCTCGCTCAAGCACGGCACGCCCCTGAAGATACTCGAGTCCGCAGAAGCGAGCGTTCGATGAGGGCGCTGGTCGATCTTGCCGTTCGCAGGCGGGTGAGCGTCGTGATGTTCGCCCTGGCGGTCATCGTCTTCGGGATGGTGGCCTACAACCGGCTGTCCCTGGAGCTGTTTCCGGATATCGCCTACCCGTCGATCACCGTTCAGACCGAATTTCCCGACACCGCTCCTCAAGAGGTCGAGAACCTCGTGACCCGTCCGGTGGAAGAGGCGGTCGGTGTTCTGCGTGGTCTTCAGACCATTCATTCGGTCTCGCGGCCGGGCGTCTCCGAGGTCACGCTGGAGTTCGCCTGGGGCTCGGATATGGATCTGCTCTCGATGGAGATCCGCGAAAAACTCGACCGGTTGATCCTGCCCGAAGACGCCACCGATCCGGTGGTGCTGCGTTTCGATCCCAGCCTCGATCCCATCATCCGTCTGGCGCTGGCCGGCGACGAAGACCTGACCATCCTGAGGCGTCTGGCCGACAAGCAGATCAAGCAGGACTTCGAGACGGTCCTGGGCGTGGCGGCGGCGCAGGTCAAGGGTGGGTTGGAAGAGGAGATCCAGATCGATCTGGACCAGGGACGGCTAGCCGCTCTCGGCATAACCCTCGACGAGGTGCGCCAGGTCGTGGGCGTGGGCAACGTGAACCTGCCCGGCGGCGCCCTGCGCGGACGGGACAGCCAGTTCCTCATCCGCACCATCAACGAGTTCGACGACGTGGCGGAAATCGCCGCCCTGATCGTACGCCGCAACGAGAACGGACTGGTCCGTCTCGGCGACGTGGCCGACGTGATATGGGGGACGAAGGAGCGCGAGGAGATCACGCGGGTCGACGGCGCCGAGTCGGTTGAGATCTCTATCTACAAGGAGGGTGACGCCAACACCGTCACCACGGCCCGCAACCTGCGCGAGCGTCTGGATGAGTGGCAGTCCGACGACAAGCTGCCGCCCGGTGTCACCTTGACGGTTCTTTTCGACCAGTCGCGCTTCATCAAGCAGGCCGTGGACGAAGTGCGCAACGCGGCTCTGATCGGTGGACTGCTCGCGGTGCTGCTGCTGCTGTTCTTCCTGCGCGACGTGCGCAGCACTCTGATCATCGCCACGTCGATCCCCATCTCGATCGTGGCCACCTTCATCGCCATGTACCGCATGGATATCTCCCTGAACATCATGTCGCTGGGCGGCCTGACGCTCGGCATCGGCATGCTGGTCGACAACTCGATCGTGGTGCTGGAGTCGATCTATCGCAAGCGACAGCTGGGACGGAGCCTGTTCCGCGCCGCCGTCGATGGAACGTCCGAGGTGGGACCCGCGGTGGTGGCGTCCACGCTGACCACCGTGGCGGTCTTCCTGCCCATCGTCTTCGTCGAAGGTGTGGCCGGACAGCTCTTCCGTGATCAAGCCCTGACGGTAACGTTCAGTCTGCTCGCCTCGTTGGCCGTGGCGGTGACCCTGATTCCCATGCTCAGCGCCGTCGGCGCCAAGCTGCCGTCCGCAAAGGAGCGCCGGGCCGAGGTGTCGGACGACATCCTGGCCGGCGAGGCGATCACCGACCGTCCACTGATGACCCTCGGCGGCGTCTCTCGTGTGTATGACGGCCTGCTCGGCGGTGCCCTGAACAAGGCGGGGCTGACCCTGTTGATTGGTTTCGCCGTCTTCGTGGTGTCGATCTATGCAGTCCGTCTGCTGGGCACCGAGCTGATTCCGCAGATGAGTGAGGGCGAATTTCACTTCGAGGTGAGTCTGCCCGAGGGGGCGTCCCTGGCCGCCACGGATCGCACCGTGCGTGTCATGGAGGACGCCGTCGACGCGGAGCCGCTCATCGATCGTCATTACGCGACCGTCGGCAGCCGGCTTGTGTCGGGTGGCTTGTCGGTCAACACCAAGGCCGAAAACCTGGCCCAGCTCAACATCGTGCTCGCGGAGGGAGCGGACGCCGAAACGGAAGTCGCCGTGGCCGACCGTCTGCGCGAAACATTCGATGCGTTGCCGGATCTGGAAGCCCGCTTCGGCCGACCTGCCTACTTCAGCCTCAAGACACCCATCGAAGTGGTGATCTTCGGCGATGATCTGGACGACCTACGCGCCTATTCGTTGGAACTGGCCGCCGAGCTGACGGCTGTGCCGGGTCTGGTGGATGTGAGATCGTCGCTCGAAGCCGGCAATCCCGAGCTCCAGGTGGTCTTCGATCGTGAACGTCTGGCCGCCCTGGGTTTGGACATGGGCATTCTCTCCGAGAGCCTCAAGAACCGCGTACTGGGTGTGGTGCCCACCCGCTTCAAGGAGCAGGACCGCCAGATCGACATCCGGATCCGCAACCGGGAGTCGGACCGACAATCGGTGCGTGACGTCCGCAACCTGGTGCTGCCCGGCGCGGGCGAACAGACACTGCGCCTGATGTCCGTGGCCGACGTGATCGAGGCCCGGGGTCCGGCCGAGATCCACCGTTTGCAGCAGCAACGGGCGGCCGTCGTATCCGCGAATCTGGAAGGACGCAGTCTCGGCGCCGCCGTCGTCGACGTGCAGCGCATCATAGAGGCCGCGCCGCCTCCGGCGGGTCTGACTGTGGAGCTGGGCGGGCAAAACCGTGAGATGGAGCAGAGCTTCAACAGCCTTCGCTTCGCCCTCGCTCTGGCCATCTTCCTGGTCTACCTGGTGATGGCCGCCACCTTCGAATCCTTCCTGCATCCGTTCCTGGTTCTGTTCACGATTCCATTGGCGTTGGTCGGCGTGGTGGCGGGGCTGTTGCTGACCGGCACCACGGTGACGGTGATCGTGCTGATCGGCGCGGTGATGCTCGTGGGTATCGTGGTCAACAACGCCATCGTGCTTATCGATACCATCAACCGGCTGCGCCGTGCGGGTGTGGCCAAGCGCGAGGCCGTCGTGCGCGCCGGTCATCTGCGGCTGCGCCCAATCCTGATGACCACCCTGACGACCATTCTCGGTCTGACCCCCATGGCCCTGTCCTGGGGCGAGGGCGCGGAGCTGCGGTCGCCGCTGGCGATCACCGTGGCCGGTGGCCTGTTGTTGAGCACCCTGCTGACGCTGGTCGTCATCCCGGCGGCCTATAAGCTGGTGCCGTCACGTATCGATACCGTCGAGGAAGGGGACGCGTCGTGACCCTTCCCGAGATTGCCATCAAGCGCCCCGTCACCACGCTGATGCTGATTCTGAGCATCGTGGTCCTGGGCCTCGTGGCGCTCGGGCGTCTGCCCCTGGCGTTCATGCCCGACATCGTCGAGCCCGAGCTGTTCGTGATCCTGCCCTACGACAATGCCTCGCCCGAGCAGGTGGAGCGCATGATCGTACGCCCGGTGGAGGACGCCCTGGGTTCGGTCAAGGGTCTGCAGAGCATGTGGTCCAGGTGCTCCAGCGACGGCGGCCGCATTCGTCTCGGTTTCGACTGGGGCATGGACATGAACCTGGCCCGTGTCGATGTCTGGGAACGAATCGACCGCGTGCGCGGCGACCTGCCCGAAGACATCGGCGACATCCAGGTCAGCCCGAACTGGGACACGCGCGACGCCGACTCGCCCATCCTCGAAGGCCGTCTCAGCTCGCCGCGCGACCTGTCCGAGAGCTACGACCTGCTCGATCGCAAGATCATCCGGCCGTTGGAGCGCATCCCCGGCGTGGCGCAGGTGCGTCTGGACGGGGTCAACCCGCGCGAGGTGCGCATCAACCTGCGCGTCGCCGATCTGGAGCTGCACGGGATTGATGTGCGCGATGTGTCGCGTGTCCTGCGTAGCGGCAATTTCGACCAGTCGTTGGGCAAGATCGTCGCGGGCGATTCGCGCTACACGCTGCGCACCATCGGCACCCTGTCCAATGTGGATATGATCCGCAACCTGCCCCTGCGCGCCGACGGTCTGCGCGTGGGCGACGTGGCCGACGTGGTCTACCGCGAACCGCCCCTGGAATACGGCCGACATCTGGACGGCGACTTCGCCGTGGGCGTGACCGTTTCCCAGGAATCGAAGGCCAACACGGTGGAAGTATGCGACGCGCTCGAACGCGCCATCGAGGCCATGAACGACGACCCGGACCTCGAAGGCGTGAACTTCCTGATCTGGTTCAGCCAGGGCCGCGAGATCCGCAAGACGCTCAGCGATCTCATGTTCACCGGCATCTTCGGCACCATCCTCGCGTCGCTGGTGCTCTTTCTCTTCCTGCGGCGCCTGTCCACGACCTTCATCGCCGTGCTCTGCATTCCGTTCTCGCTCATCGTGACCTGCGGTATCGTCTGGAGTCAGGGCAAGAGCCTCAACACACTCACGTTGCTGGGGCTGATTGTTGGCATCGGCATGCTCGTGGACAACGCCGTGGTGGTGATGGAGAACATCTTCCGTCACAGGGAGATGGGCGTGGACCGCAAGACGGCCGCCAAGCGCGGTGCGCGGGAAGTGAGCACCGCCGTCGTGGCGGCCACACTGACTTCGGTCATCGTCTTCATCCCGCTGATCTTCAACAAGCCCAGCGAGATGAATCTGTACCTCAAGGAGCTGGGCATCACCGTCTGTTTCACGTTGATCGCCTCGCTGTTCATCAGCCAGACCCTGATTCCCATGGCGACCTCGAAGTACATCCGTTCGCGTCCGCGTCCCAAAGGCCGCATGCTGAAACGAATGGAAGCCGACTATCAGCGCCTGCTCGCTTTCAATCTGCGTCGCCGCTGGGTCGCGCCGCTGATCGGGTTGGCCGTGATCGCCTCGGCGATCTATCCGTTCAAGAACGTCGAGATGGCCTTCGGGACCAGTCAGACCGAACTCTTCGTTCAGGTGAGTTACGATTTCAGCGAGGAGATGACTCTCGAGGGACGCGAGGCCGTGGTCGACCAGGTCGAGGCGGCCCTCGAGCCCCATCGCGCCGACATGAAGGTCCAATCCGTCTACAGTTTCTGGAACGACCGCTGGACCATGACCCGCCTCTATCCCGCCGACGGCGAGGCCAACGAGGAAACCATCGGCGCGCTGCGCCGTGACTTGCCGCGCTATCTGCCCGAGATCGCCGGCGTCAAGCTGGAGGTCCAGGAACAACGGCAGGGCTGGCGCCGTCACGGGGGCGGCGGCAAGCGCATCGGTTTTCAACTCGTGGGCGACGACACCGAAGTGCTCATGGGACTCGCCGAGGAAGCGGTCCGTCGCGTGGAGTCTATCCCCGGCCTGATAAATGTGGAGACGCGCCACCAGGAGGCCCAGCAGGAACTGCACATCAAGCCCGACCGTGACCTGGTCGCTCGCTACGACGTGTCACCCAATCAGATGGCCGAAGTCGTGGGGCTCACGTATCGCGGTCGTCGTCTGCAACGTTTCCGCACCGACGACGGCGAGCGCGAGATGCGTCTGACCCTTGACGAGCAGCAGACCGAGAGCCTGTCCCAGCTGCGCAACCTGCCCCTGCGCAACGCCGAAGGGGAGAAGGTGCCGCTGGCGGCGGTGGCCGATTTCGTGGAGCGGCCTGGACGCGAGCACATCCAACGCGACAACCGTCTGACCAGTATCTGGGTCAACGGCCGCTTCGAGCAGGGCACGAGCGAGCAGTACATGCCCCTGATCGAGGAGGCCATGGCCGACATGGAGATGCCCTTGGGGTATCGTTGGACCTTCGGCCAATGGCAACAGCAGCGGCAGGCGCAGTCGAAGGAGTTTTTGACCAATCTGCTGCTCGCATTGATGCTGGTCTTCGCCGTGATGGCGGGACTCTTCGAATCCGTGCGGCAGGCCCTGGCGCTGATGGTGTCGTTGCCCTTCGCCCTGTCGGGCGCCATCTGGACCCTCTACTTCACCGGCACGTCCTTCGACCAACCGGCGGCCATCGGGCTTCTGTTGCTGATCGGCATCGTCGTCAACAACGGCATCGTCATGCTCGAACATATCAACCAGTACCGACGCGAGGGCATGGACCGCACGGAGGCCATGCTCACCGGCGGTCGCGAACGCCTGCGGCCCATCTTGATGACGGCCGTAACGACCCTGATCGGGCTGGTGCCCATCGTGGTCCAGAAACCGTCGCTGGGCGGGGTCTACTACTACTCCATGGCGCTGGTGATCATGGGCGGGCTCTTCGTCAGCACCTTCCTCACATCGGTGTTGCTGCCCACCACCGCGACCCTGGCCGAGGACGGGATCGGTGGAGCGGGCCGGCTGGTCGGACGGATTTTCCGGGGTCCGTGGCGTCGGGCGTGACGTATCCCGATAAGTGATGTAACTTCATGGCAGAGAAATCTCGGAGTCATTCTCACGGAGACGAGCTGGAGTCGGCATGTTGATTCGACCCGAAACCCTGGACGACATACCCGCCATTCGCCTGATCACCGAGTTGGCCTTCGATCAGCCGGACGAGGCGAACCTTGTGGACAAGTTGCGCCTGACCTGTCCGGACGCCCTGTCGTTCGTCGCGGAGGACGGGGGCCAGGTGGTCGGCCATATACTGTTCACGCCCGCAACCATCGAGGCCGACGGCGAGTCCATCGT
>DAOVZQ010000220.1 GCA_030635025.1 bacterium | reverse complement strand
CGAAGCCGGAACCTTCCTGGCCGCCGCCGCCATCACCGGCGGCGACATCACGGTGCGTAATTGCCGTCCCGACCACCTGGTCGAACCCATGAACGCACTGCGCAGCATGGGTTGCGAGCTGGAGTCGGATGATGACTCCGTGAGGCTGACGGCGCCCGATCGACTCGCTCCCGTGGAAATCAACACGCGACCCTATCCGGGGTACCCAACAGACATGCAAGCCCAGTTGATGGCCGTGGCCAGTGTGGCTGACGGCGTCAGCCATATCACCGAGAATATCTACCCCGATCGGTTCACCCATACGGCGGAGCTGCGGAGGCTGGGTGCGGATATACGGCTGGACGGAGCCACGGCGACCATCTTCGGCGTCCCGGAGCTCAGCGGCGCGCCGGTCATGGCGACCGACCTGCGGGCCTCGGCGGCGCTGGTTCTGGCCGGGATCGCGGCGCGGGGGGAGACCATCGTGGAACGCGTTTATCACATCGACCGAGGGTACGAGCGGATCGAGCAGAAGCTTGTGGCGCTGGGGGCGAGGATCAGGCGGGAGAATCCCAAGCCGGGGCCGTGAGTCGCAGCTATCTGTACAGCTTCTTGACCTCGCTCCAGGACAGGGCCTGGGTCTGCGTCGGCTTGTCCTCTATGGAAATCCATTCCCCTGGATCGTTATCGGTTATCGCCCACGATATCATGTCACCGGCATAGCGCACAAAACCCGCGTAGACGAGCTGACATTCAGCCGGGATCGTGTAAGTGACTTCCATGGCGGTAAAGGCGATATCGATGGGGATATCGGCCGGGAAATCGACAAAGCCGCTACACCGGAACTTCTCAAAGCACGGCGAATAACGGAACACGGTCATGGGACTCGTCGTTGGGACGGGGCCTATGAGCATGTCGGCCCAGCCTTCACCCGGGCCCAAGAACATAGGCTCGCTGAACAGGTCATCGGTACTCAGGTGACAGCCAAGGCTGACTTGATCAACACGCGATGTGGAGATGACGAACGCTTGGCCGGGCGGTGCCTCGATACGAACGATAAATGACTTATCGGTCCCGAAATCCACATACAAAGGCTCCCACACTATGTCGAGAGTACTGAAAGCCGAACCAGCATCGGTCCAGTAGTTAAAAGAAATGTTGCCGGTGGCGACTCCCGTGACCCGGTTCGTTGCACTCGCGGTAACGGCGGATACGATCATCATGAAGACGAATGAGGTGATCCAGGCTTTCTTCATTGTTGCCGACCTCCGTTGGAATGATGATTTCGATTAAACGATCGAGTATGGAATCGTGATTGATGTGCATAAAGACTATGGATTCAATCTCGGACAGTCAATCCAATCGTGAGACGCGGTTTCAAGCCTTGCTGGCGTGAGGATGCGTAACGACTGTATAGTGGGTTCCCGAACGCTAGGCCCCGTATCCCGAATCAGAACGAGTACGCATGACCCTTGACGCCACCCGCCACTTCATCCTCGGTACAGCCGGTCACGTCGACCATGGCAAGTCTGCGCTGATCAAGGCACTCACCGGTGTGGAGACCGATCGCCTCAAGGAAGAGCGCGACCGCGGCATCAGCATCGAGCTGGGTTTTGCGGAGCTGCCCCTGGACGACGACACCGTCCTGGGCGTGGTGGACGTGCCGGGACACGAGCGTTTCGTGAAGCAGATGGTGGCCGGTGCTGGCGGTGTCGATCTGGCTTTCCTGGTCGTGGCGGCTGACGAGGGGGTCATGCCCCAGACCGTCGAGCACCTGGAGATCCTGTCGTCGTTGGGCGTGAGCGGCGGCGTGATCGTCATCACCAAAGTGGATCTGGTGGACCGCGAGTTGGCCGAGGTGGCGGCCGAAGAGGTGCGCGATCTGGCGGTCGGTACGTTCCTCGACGGCAAGCCCGCCGTGCTTTGTTCCGCCGTCACGGGCGAGGGACTGGACGAGTTGAAGATCGCCATCAAGGCCGAGGTCGACGCCCTGCCTTCGCGCGGCGGCGCCGGTCCGTTCCGGCTGCCGGTGGACCGGGTGTTCACGATGCCGGGCGCGGGCGTGATCGTCACCGGCACCTGTTGGAGCGGGTCGGTCAAGACCGGCGATCAGCTCATCGTCGAGCCCGGTGGCGCCAAGGTTCGCGTGCGCGACGTGCAGGCCCACGGCCGCCCAGTCCCCGTCGGAGGGTCCGGGCAACGACTCGCGCTGGCGCTGCACGGCGTCAAGAAGGACGAGATGGAGCGTGGTTGCCAGGTGATCATCGCAGGCGCCGCGGTGACCACCCGCCGCATCGACGCCCGTCTCAATCTGGTGGCCCATTTTGCGGGCGAGCTCAAGAATCGCCAGCGCGTGCATGTGCATCATGCGGGACGCGAGGTCCTGGCCCGTGTCGTCCTGCTGGACGAGGACCTGCTCTCCCACGAAACCGGCATGACCACCGTTCTGGCCCAGATCAACCTGGAGGACGCCCTGGTGGCCGCTTCCGGCGATCGCCTGGTACTTCGTTTCTATTCGCCCCTGGTGACCATGGCCGGCGGGACGGTGTTGGCCGTCGAACCATCGCGGCACAAGCGCTTCGATGAGAAGGGGCTCTACGAGTTGACCGTACTGGAGGAGGGCGATCCAGCCGATCTGTTCCGACAGGTGCTGCTGGATGCGGGACTGGGTGGTCTCAAGTCGGCCGAGCACGAAGACTATATCGATGATCCCGGTGTTCTGAAGGTGGGGAAGCGACTCTATGACCGAGACCTGACCGATGATGTCGCCCGGACGGTCGATATGCAGGCCCGCGAGGCCTATGAAAAGAATCCCCTGCGCGGTGGCGTGAGCAAGGAAGAAGCGCGACGCCGTGTGAAGTTCACGGCGGGCAACGCCGAGTGGAACGCGCTGGTCGAAGTTCTTGCCGCGGATAACGGCTGGGAAACGGCTGGTGATCGGATCGGTCCGGCCGGGGCCGGAGATCTGCCGAGTGAATTGCAGGCCACCGTCGCCGCCGTCGAGGCCGTATTGAAGGACGCGGGTCTACCCGGCACCGACACGGCCGATCTCGCCGCCGCCGCAGGCACAGGAGGCGCCGAGGCCGGCGAGTGTCTCCGCTACATGACGGCCCGCAGCCGTGCCATGGCGATCACGCCCGAGTATCATGTTCACGTCGACGTGCTGGCGGAGCTGCGCGACACCCTGCGCGGCTATTTCGAAGACGAAGGCAACTTCAAGTTCGCCGACTTTCGTGGAATGACCGGCCTGAGCCGCAAACTGGGCATCCCCATGCTCGAATATCTGGATGCGTGCAAATGGACACGAAGGGTAGGCGACATGCGCCTGTCCGGCCCGAACCTGAACGAGGATGCATGACCGAGAACATCGACACGACCCGTGTTACCGCGCCTCGCCGGCCGACCCGCCGCGTGAATGTGGGCGACATGACCGTCGGCGACGGCGCGCCCGTGCGCGTGCAGTCGATGACCACGACCCGGACCGGCGACTATGACGCGACCATCGACCAGATCCGCGAGCTGGCGACCGCCGGCGCCGAGATCGTGCGCGTCACCGTCAACGACAACGCGGCTGCCGACGCTCTGCCGCGTCTGGTGGCCGAGAGCAACGTACCGCTGGTGGCGGACATCCACTTCCAGCATACGCTCGCACTCAAGTCGCTGGTGGCCGGCGTGGCCAAGCTGCGCATCAACCCCGGCAACATCGGCTCGCGGGACAAGGTGCGCGAGGTGGCGCGCGCCGCCCAGGATCACAACGTGCCCATCAGGATCGGCGTCAACAAGGGTAGTCTGCACAAGCGTTACGACGCCCAGGCGGCGAAGGACCCCGCCGGCGCCATGGTCCAAAGCGCGCTGGACGAATTGGAAGTCCTGGCGGCGGTTGATTTTCACGACGTGATCGTCTCGCTCAAGAGCAGCGAACCCATGGAAGTGATCGAGGCCTGCCGTCGCTTCGCGGAGATCTCGGATGTTCCGCAGCATCTGGGCGTGACTGAGGCCGGCACGTTGCAGGCCGGTATCTCGCGCTCGGTGGCGGCCATGAGCGTGTTGCTGGGTGAGGGTATCGGCGACACTATCCGTATCTCGCTCGCCGCCGATCCGGTGGAGGAGGTTGTCGCGGCTTTTCACATGCTTCAGGCCCTGGGTCTGCGTGAGGGTTTCGCGCGTGTGGTGGCGTGTCCTACCTGCGGGCGCGTGGAGGTGGACGTGGTGGAACTGGCGCGTAAAGTGGAAGCGCTGGCCAAAGACTTGCCGCCCGACCGTGTGATCTCGGTCATGGGGTGCATCGTCAACGGGCCGGGGGAGGCCAAGGCGGCCGACCTGGGCATAGCGGCGGGGAAAACCAAGGTGGCGATTTATCGTAAGGGTGAGCTGCATCGGAATATCGACAAGGCGGATCTGGATACCGTGTTGATGGAGGAGATCGAGTTGTTGAGGTAGGGGCGATTCGCCTCCCATCCTACACCGTAAAACACTTGTTTATGGCTTTTCTCGACAAATGTGTTTCCTTTTGCCTGTACTTCATGAGATCTGCTTATCCCATCGATTCGGAGTTTCCCCATGTCCGATCCCGCCCGGGGGTTCAGTGAGCTGGACCTGGCCGCCCCTCTTGTCAAGGCCGTCACTGAACTGGGTTATGAAAGCCCCCTGCCGATACAGTCGGCTTGTATACCGCCTTTGCTCGAGGGCAAGGACGTCATGGGCTTGGCCCAGACCGGGACCGGCAAGACCGGTGCCTTTGCATTGCCGCTCCTGTCGCGAATCGATCTGTCGCTGAAAAAGCCACAGGTGCTCGTGCTGACTCCGACCCGCGAACTGGCCATCCAGGTGGCCGAGGCGTTTCAGGCCTATGCGCGTCATCTGAAAGGATTCCACGTGCTGCCGATCTACGGTGGTCAGCACTATTCCTTCCAGTTCAGACAGCTTCATCGCGGTCCCCAGGTGATCGTCGGTACGCCGGGACGTATCCAGGACCACCTGGACCGGGGCACCCTCGATTTGAGCGCCATTTCATGCGTGGTTCTGGACGAGGCCGACGAGATGCTGCGCATGGGTTTCGTGGACGACGTCGAGGCCATCGTATCGAAAGCGCCCAAGGAGAGGCAGACGGCGCTGTTCTCGGCGACGATGCCCCCGCAGATCAAGCGCATTACAAAGCGGTACATGAACGATCCCGTCGAAGTGCGCATTGATGGTACAACCACGACAGCGGAGAACATAGAGCAGGTGTATCTGGTCGTTCCCAACTCGGCCAAGTTCCCGGCCCTGTGCCGGATCCTGGAAACCGAATCCTACGACGGCATCTTGATCTTCATGCGCACCCGCCTGGCCACGTCGGGACTGGCCGAGAAGCTGGCGGCGAGAGGGTTCGACGCCTCGGCGCTCAACGGTGAGATGAGTCAGGTGGCACGCGAACGGACCGAGCTGCGCCTCAAGAGG
>DAOVZQ010000055.1 GCA_030635025.1 bacterium | reverse complement strand
CGGATTTCGTATCCGCATTCGAGGGCCGGCCTGAGCGCTGATCCCAGACTATGGGGGGGCAAGCCGAAGATGCCTTTGAGATCGTACTCCCGAACAACCCGGATCCGATCGCCGATCCTTATCCCGGGTATCATGGCGGAGGCGATCGTTCCGTCGAGTATGTACACGCCGTCGCCACGGCTGGTCATCTCCATCCAGCGGAGATCCTTGCGCCGGAATCGACGCTCGTCGCCGTCGCTCAGAACCCGAACCTCGATATCCTTCAGGCGGAAACGAGGCCCGTCCTCTGCGAACACGGTCGACGCGGCCTCCAGTTCGGCGCGATCCTGGACGCAGACGTCGATGATCTCGATCATCTTGCCGCTCAGGCCGCCGTCGCCCTCTCGATACCGAACATCCAGGCCGAGCCAGTCCTGGATCGTCACCAGGCCGACATCCCGATGGCATTCGAGGAACTGCGCAATCCGGGCCGGGTCGGGAGCCGATGGCGGCGATAGCCCCTTCGCCGGAGCGAGAGCCGGGGACGAGAGGACCATGAACGCGATCAGACCGCAACGCAGGCAGGTCCGCACGCTCAATCTCCAATCCGACGTAGAACGACCGGTGTCGTTTCGAGTTCGCGGATGGCGGCCGCTTCCTTGCCGATCAAGGCAACGCTTTCGGGTTTGTCCACGCTGCCGACGCGTTCCTCCAGAGATCGTCGAACCACAAGTTCGCCCTGATAGACCCGGAACGAGACCTCGTATTTCATGAGCTTGAAGCCCAGCGTACGGTCCTCCGGGACTTCGACTCTCTCCCATCCTTCCGGCAGGGGGATTCTGAACTCCCAATGACGATCTAAGCTCTGCTCGACCCTGAACGGCGTTCTTCGTTTGGTCGGCCAAGGCCCGATTGCCGGCTCACCGAACACGACTGCGGGCGGCAGGATCCAGACGTCGTCCATGGGAGCGCCGATCGGTCCGCAATCCAGACGGACCGACACGTCGAGCGTATCCGCGCCGGAAGACGACAGGGCTACCTCTGTGGTGTCCCGTGCGATCTCGTAACGAGCCTGCGCCCACTCGAGAACCACGGCTTCGGGGGTATCCGCAAGTAGCATGTTGCGTCTGAGAGGGGTCAACCCGCCCGAGAGGATGCGGAGTCGTGCGACGGACGACTGATCCGAGACCTCCTCGAAACGGAGGGTCTCCCTGGTCCAGCCGGCGGGCCGTTGCAGGTCGCCCGGAATGTCGATCAGCGAACACCAGTTCTTTCGCACGATGGACCGCAGGTAGAGGTCCGCGGGGTTCACGTGCCTCGAGAGGGCTTCATTCATGACGGCGTCGATGAATTCATCGTGGAGATATTCGGTGTCTCCCTGGTAGCTGAGTCCGGGCTCGGCAATGAAGCGGGGCCGGATCTTGCCGGGCCTGCAGTCGTGACACCCGATGTCGAACCAACGAGTTTTTCACGCAGAGGTCACACGGACCAATGGAGTCGGCACCTGTCCCCAGTTGGGATAATCCGTGAAGAAGCCTCCACTGTGCGTATCGTGGGTCCAGATGATGTCGGCCATGAGGCCCCGGCTACGCAACATGGCCAGGAGCAGGTAGGATTTTTCAGTGCTGGAGCCGGCTCCGGTTTTGAGGATCTCGTCGACTGTCGGCCAGTCGTCGTTGCGGTAGAATGCGCGGCTCGGCAGGTGGATGAGCTCATCACGCACGAAGCGGAACAAGGCGTCCGCGGCCTCCATCCCGGCGAGTTGGGCCGCCACCCGACCGGCCTCTTCGTCGGTGTGCTTGGTTTTCTTCAGATACTGGTTTTCCGCGGCGGACATGCGGATAGCGACTTGGTTCCAGTGTCGGTAATACCACCAGATCCCCTGGCCTCCGCCGAGAAAGAGAAGTCTCGCCCGCCAGGATACCTGGAAACCGGGAGACTGCTTGAAGTCGGGCGGAGCATAGGGCTCATACAGAATGGGATCCACGGCGTCGGCCCATAGCCGGATATCCCGGATCTGTCCGCCGACCTGCTCGAGAATCTCCGTCTTGATCATCCCCTCCGCGAATCGATGGCCGGCCTCGTTGTAGGCCAGCTCTGCGCCGTTCCTGACGCGCAGTTCGACCCGTGCCACGGGTTCCGATTCGGCAACGAGCCAGGAGCGCCAGTTCAGGGTCTCCTTGACCATCAGCTTGATTGAGACGCCGAGCAGATCGCCGGGTTGTGCGGTGTCGAACCCGATCACGAGGTTGGCGGCGCGGTTCTTACCGTCACCCTTTTGGATGTAGATCCTGTCCTTTTCCAAGTGGATGATCTCCGCCTCCAGGGCGGCCTGTCGATCGAATCGGCCGGGGCGGATCAGGAAAGCCTTCACGTCCTCGATCTTCACGGCCGGATCGAAATCGCGCACGAAGTTGGTGATGTGCTCCGCCTGGCCGCGTCGCACCCACCAGATGTCGTTCTGGTATTCGCAGAACGACTCGTTCGAGGCTTCGATGACGAGCTGGCGGTAAACTTGGGCGACATCGGCGTCGAACCGCCTGAACTGCCTCTCGGCAATGGGCAGTAGGGGTTTCAGGATCTCGCGAATCACCTGGTCCTTCTCGTCGGCGATCAACCATTTCTCCGCTTGTACGGTTACGGGCAGCAGGCAGGAAACAATGAAAAATGCAAAGATCGCGGAGTACGAGAACCGGAGCGGACATGTTGATGAAGCTTGTAACATATGTACGGATCATCCCTTCATATCTAGGAGTGACAACGCTGAGTAGCTGATTTGCTCACAGTGTTGCTACCGCTTAAACACGACCTTGTCCTCGGTGAAAACCCAGTCGGACGGATCCGTATGTTCGCCGTCCAACCACTCGATCCACAGCGTATTGTCGTCGGGCATCTGCATGAAGAAGGTGTAGTCCGGCCATTCGACCACGAAGCCATAGACCGTTCCGTTGGGCATGACCGAGGCAAAGTCCCGGTTGAGCAGGCCGTCGTTCTCGGGCACGAACGCGAAGGCGCCGCTGCCGACGGCCGGCATCGATGTACCCACACAAAAGACCAGCCGTGATGGATCAGTATGCGACTGAACCAGCGCCAGGTGAGGATCCTCTGGATTGTTGGGTTCGCCCGGGAAGAACCAGGCCCCGTGGGCGGTGCCCGGCACGTCCTGCATGTTGTAGCCGCCGGGATTTTCGTCGCCGGGGACGTCCTCGCGGTTGACGAGATCCCAAAGCTCGTCCAGTACCGGCCCAGGCTCGTAGAATTCCACGAATAGACGGGCATAAATGTACCCGTAGCCGTCCCAACGGGAGGGGTTGGCAGGCGTGGGCGGGCTAGTGCGCCGGTCGTACATGCCGAAATCCAGGCCGCCCTGGTTGAGGTTGCCGCCCGTGGTTCCCAGAAGCTCGCCGCCTGTCACCGAGATATTCACGCTCGTTGTCCAGCGGCGGTAGGTCTCGCCGCCGGTGGTGTACTCGTCCTCCAGTTGCCATTGGGTATAGTCGGCCGTGTCGCCGAAGAGGTCCTCGTTCAGCGTGGTGATGTGGCCCATGCGTCCCCACAGGTCGTTGCAGATCTCGAATTTCAGTTCGAAGTCGGTGAGCCCTGCGCTGAGATGCTCCGAGGCGACCATGCTCGTGATCTTGATGTCGCCCGGGGAGAACAGCTGGACATTGTAGGTGACTTTCGCACCGGGCGGTGAGGCGACGTAGTATCCGCCATGGTCGGAGGGGAAGACGTGGCCCGGCGGGTTCAGATTGCCCAGGGGGTCGATGTTGGCGACCGAGTCCGGGTCGATGACGTGGTGCGTGAAGACGGGACCCTCCGGACAGGCCGCTTCGTCCTCGGAGCTGCAACCGATCAGACAGACGGACGTCAAGGCGAGCAGGGCGATGACGGTGAACGGGATGCGCATGGATGTCCTCCGGTGGGGAACGAGTTCGCCTGCGATGCTAGCATGTCCTGCTGGATTAGCGAGTGGAGTTGTTCTCTGTGTCTGACTGGGCTTCGGTATTCACCGAAGCAGGGCGAATGCTTGTGCGGATCTACGAGCGGCTGTCGCTGGCGTGAACACGTCCAGCGCTAGCTGAATCGAGATCAAGATGATAACTCGCAGCAGGAATGATTTCATGACACACCTGTTATTCATGACGGGTCGGAGTGTACTACAGTCCTTTTCCGTCGGCACCGGCCCTTCACTTTGATCCGAATCGATATAAAACGGCCGCCCTGATTCAGGACGGCCGTGGTCGAGGGTACTGCGGGTTTTACCGGTAGATGCCCTTGATCGCACTCCAGCTTTTCGGCTCGTTGGGGGTTCCGACTGAAACAACATTGAAGCCGAAGTCCGTGGTAGCGTCGACGAGATCAATGCTGAATTGGCCGGGTATATTCACGGTGAAGGGTGTGTCGGTGAGGCCACTGACCCGCATGATATAAAGCGCCGGGTCGTCCGTTTCCATGGTGATGCTCACCACGCATGTCGCGGCGGGGGCATCGGTTTGCACGCGGATGTCCCAGTGTTCCATACTGTCGTCGAAATCGGCGAGGGAGCGGATGTCCGCCCGCCAGCGATTCGGGGTCAGGTCGTTGCGGATGAAGGCGAAGGCCAGATAGTCGTTCGGAGGCAGGGGCGGCTCGGGGATGTCGAGCACATCGACGCCGGTTGCGGCGTCGGAGTGCCAGCCGAACATGTGGGTGGCTGCCGAATGTGTTGGGGTCGAAGCCTCGAGAGTGAACTGTACGTTGTCGGCAAAGCACGGCGATGCCGTGATCAGGACGCAGAGAACGAGCCAGTATTTCATGCCAGCGTATCGCATTGTGTTCCTTTCTTTCGAGGCCCGTCGCGCTCCATGCGGAGCCGCAACGTTCCCCGGGGCATTCGTATCGTTTATAGCTTCGATCATCACTTGATCAGACTCATTTTCCGTGTGTTACCCAACAGTTTCCCGTCCAGGGTCAGACGGTAGAAGTAGAGGCCGCTGGCCACGGTTGCGCCTCGATCGTTGCGTCCGGCCCAGATCAGGGAGCCGCGCCCGGCGTTCAGAACGCCGGCGTTGAGACGCCGCACCACGGCGCCGCGCAGATCGAAAATTCTGATCTCGGCTTCGCCGCTTCGCGGCAGGTTGAACTTGAACTCGGTGCTCGGATTGAAGGGGTTTGGAGTGTTGCGCAGATTCAACCCTTCGAGCATCCAGGCCAGCTCGGGTGCGTAATCAGGCGACTGGAAACGAACTTCGATCAGGCCTTCGCCGGCGTCGATCACGACACGACCCACTGAGCGCATCGATTCGACGACCAGGTCCTTGAGTCCCGGCAGATAGATCTGCAGATCGCGATCCGCAGGCAGGGCTTCGGGGTCCCAGCTGAGGGTGGCCTTGCCCGACTCGTCGCAAGTCAGCCAGGCGCTCCACGCGCAGGGGCCGTGCGTCGGGTCGATGAAGTCGGCTCCGACTTCGCTGCCCGTACCCAGATCCCAGTCCGACCTCAGGAAGGCGAAGGACGCGCCTTCCCGATCACTCGGTGCGGCCGGAGGCAGCGGCCGATCGTGCAGGGTGTCGAAGTCATCACTGCAGTCGTTCTGCATACCGAACTCGAGACCAGCGGCGAGTCCTTCGAGCGCCACCGATACGGACCATCCTCGATCCCCGTCCTTGGACGCCAGTGACGCCGTGGGTGCGGGGTCGACGCTGAACATGTTCAGGTAGTTGAAATGCAATGAAACACCCTCGTAGAAAGAAGCAAACCAGTAGCCGTGCCAAGGCGCAAAGTTCGAAACCTCCAGGTAGGTCTCCGTGCCGGGATCGTATTCGAACATTATGCCCGAAACGATACCGGAGACGACGGCGTCGGCGAAGCTATAGACGGATCCCTCGTACTCCACGATGAGACCGTCGATGGCGGCGTTGCGCCACAGCGGGTATCCCAACAGGGTCCAACCGTAGTTCAAGGGCACCCTGAGGTTGTAGGCGTAGGGGGTGCCTTCCATGTCCCAGGTGAAGGTATCCGGAGAGGTGATCCACATGCCCTGGGCCTGTACCAGCTCGGAAGCCGAATCCAACAGCTCGTAACCCATCGCGCCGCTATGGCTGAACAGGTAGGTTCCGGCGGGTCCGTCACCAAGGATGCACTCCTGCAGTGAAGCCGCCCCGGGGGCCGGAACGACCGGTGCTCCGATCATCGACCAACCAGCCGTGATCAGCCGCGAAGCGGGTAGGGTAGGAGAGCCCATCAAGTGCATTACCGCCGGCACTTCGATCGTGGGAGTGACCGGGTCGTTGCTTGACAGGATCAGCACGGCCTCGTAATTGCTGTAGGGCATTTCGTACGCCATGAAGGTTACCGCCACGTCCTGGCTTCCGCCGGATGGTACGGTTCCCGAGAGAACATCGAGTGACAACCAGAAGGTACCGGCCAACCAGTCGATGCATTGGTTGCCGAACAGCCTGTTGTCGCCGCTGTCGATGGCGTAAACGGACAGGAGCTCGTCGCACATAGCCACGACGCGCCCTAGGCCGGCTTTACCGACGGCGACACAGGGGATGGCGTTGATGTCGGAGACCAGGAGCAGGGCTGGAGAAACGATGTTGACTAGTCGTGCAACGGGAGTGGTGAAGTAGATCGACGTGACGTCCGTCGTGATTTCGTGGGGATACACGTTCGTCGAGGTCCCGGACGAAGCGTGGCTCAGGTCGAAGTCGATCCCGACGCCGATGGCGTCGAGGATCGCGTTGTATGCACCGACGGTCGACGGGTTGTCACCCTCGAGCAGCAAGCTGCCACCCGCATGGACCCAGGTGGACAGAGCGCCCAGCTCCAGGGGGGACCAGGGGTCTTGACAGTCCGGCGGCCACGCGATGTCGACTCCCGACAACACGGCCGCATCGATCGGCAGCATGTTCTGGCTGATCGATGCACCGCGGTCGCGGAGATCGCCCATGATAGTCTGCCATACCGATAAATCGGGCTGACCGTGAGCCATGTCCCAGAGGATGTTCACACCGGTAAGGTCGGCGAGTTGCACCGAGATCGGTTCGCTTCGCATGGCGGGCACCGATCCGGATGGATTCTCGGGATCGGCGACAGAGAGCAGCCCAGGTTGCAGAAGGACGTCCTTCATCGCCGAAGAGAAGATGATGTTCGTAGTCCATTCCAGATCGCTGCCGCCGGTGTTGGCGATCGTCAAGACCTCGTTGCGGATCTCACCGGTCACCATGTCCACATAGAACGAGTCGGGAGTCACAAGAGCCACGGGGGCGAGAATGCCCTCGCCGTAGAGCAGGACCTCGGTCGTTCCCTCGTACGGGTCGTTGCTCGTGAAGGTGACCACGCCGACGGAGGAACCCACGACGCTCGGGGCGAAGACGACCGGCAGCTCTAGCTGTTCGCCGACCGCGAGATCGAAGGGTGTCGTGTCGAGGCTGAAGACCGGGTCGTCAACGCTGATCGCTGTGATCGAGAGCACGTCACAGCCCGGGTTGGTGATCACCAAGGTGTCGACCGGCGTTTCGCCCAGGAAGACCGATCCGTAATCGATGGTGGTCGGGGTGACGGCGATATCCGGTACGCCCACCAGGTGCATGTGCGTGGGCACGATGATTTCGGGGTCCAGTGGGTCGTTGTTCTCGATGTTGATGGTGGACCCGTAGTCTCCGCAGTAGAGCGCGGAGCTGTCGAAGGTTACCGTCAGGTCCTGGCTCGAGCTAGCCGCGACAGTTCCGACCTCGGGGGAGAGCGTCAGCCAGTCGATGGAGTTCGCCACCAGCATGATCTGGTTTTCGATCAGCTCGACGACATCGGTCTTGCCGTCGAAATCGTCATCGCCGGTAAAGTTCGCGGATTGGAATGCATTGAAAATCGTCGTGTTGTTCGGGCCGAGTACGATGGCGCCGCTGGTGGGGAAGCCTGCGAACGATGCCAGCTGGGTCGCGCCGCCGATCACGTCGAGGATCTCCCCGTCGCGGGCCAGCTGGTCGGCGTTCCAGAACAGGTCAGTAATCACGTTGGGTGTGGTGAAGCATCGATGCGATGGATTCGTCGCCGAGAAATCCAGTGGTATCGTGAGGTCGCTGATATAATCCACGCCCATGCTCGTCAGGAACGGATGGGTCGAATACTGGGAAACGCCCCAATCCGCGAAAATCAGGGCTCCGCCGGTGTCGACATAAGCAGTCAAGTGATTGAGCACCGTCGCATATGGCGTTTGATTGTAACAGTTGATGATGACCAGATCCCATTCCGTGCCGTCAAGCAGGGCCGCGTCCAGATCGCCCCAGGAAAAGACCTCGGTACGGGGCAGGGCCAGGTTGGTCAGAGCCTCGCCGTAGAAATCTTCGTAGGACGCTTCGAGGAACAGGATGTTGTCGAGCGCCGCAATTCCGATATTGCTCGTGTACTCGCGTTTTAGGGCCGGGGGCTGGAAGGGTGCGCCGCCGTTCTGCGATCCCAAGGTCGTCGTCGGGTCGTCGAGGGGTGTCTCGGTCATGGTGATCGTGGCGCCCGAAGTACTCATGAGCACCTCGTCGAGGGGGAGCACGGAGGCACTCCAGAACAGGTTGCTGCCGCCCGTATTGATGACGGCCAGGATCTGATCCTCGGTTTCCCCCGTGATCAGGTTTGCATAGAGGGAGTCCGGGGCGACGGAGATCACCGGCGGAATCAGGCCCACGCCGGTTAGATCCACAGTGGAGAGCGGGTCGTCGGGGTCGTTGCTCGTGAGCGAGATCACGCCGTCGATGGTGCCTTCGACGCTCGGCACAAAGGTGATTGCCAGGATCCGCTCGGCGCCGGGAGCGAGGTCGAACGGTGTCGTGTCGAACTGGAAGTCGGCGTTGTCCGACTGCAACGAAGTGATCGTCAACAGGTCGCAACCCGGATTCGAAATCGTGAGCGTGTCCGACAGGGTTGCGCCGATGAAGTGCGCGCCAAAATCGAATGTTGCGGGCATTGCAAAGATGTCCGGCTCGCCGGTCACCGAGAGCTCGATCGGAATCACATGAAGAGCCTCGGCCGGATCGTTGGTCGCCAGGTCCAGGCTCGTGGTGTAGACGCCCGTGCAGAGTTCGCGGGCGTCCAGGGTGACGGTCACATCCAGGCTGGCGCCGGCGGAGAGGCTGCCGGATACGGGCGACATGGCGGCCCACGAAGGCAGAACCGACTCGAGAGTGAAGTCGAGCACGCCGGCGCCGGGATTGCTGATCGTCAGCGTGTGGTTCACGATAGCGCCGGTGATCACATCGTCCGCGATGGTGTCGGGCGCCGCGGCAAAGGTCGGTGCGGCGAGTGTGGTGGCCATCACGACGTTCGAGATATCCGATTCGTTCGCGTATTCATCCAGGCTCGTCATGGCGATGTAGTAGGCCGTATCGAACGCCATTCCCTCGACGCGGAACTCTTCCAGGCTGCCCGAAGGCAGAGGCATCGGCGTATTGCTCGCCGGGGTGGCTGAATGGAAGTTCGCACTGTCGATGGGCG
>DAOVZQ010000063.1 GCA_030635025.1 bacterium | reverse complement strand
TGGACTCCAGGCTTGGGCATACCATCAGGATCCTCGCCCGGATCACCGGCAAACATATTCTCGGTCGAAGTCACGTCGTCCGCACGATCCCAGCTGTCGTTGTTCATGAAGATGAACTGGAAGTCCGGATGGAGGCAGTTCTCGTACTCCTCGATATCCATGTTGCCGTAAGCCAGTGCGAAATTCGCCATCAGCTTATCGGCCGTATCGGGCCACACATAGGGGCTGGGATCCCCGGTTTCCGGGGTGGTCGGGTCGTCGTCAGAACAACCAACCAGTCCGAAGGAGAGGAGAACCAGGCAGACGGTCAGAAACCAGGCAAGTGTCTTCTTCGAATGCAAGTCTGAACCTCCGGTAATGGATAATGGAATCATCGTTTTCAATAGAGAGCCTTGACCCCGCCCCACGTCATGTCCTCGTTCCCTTTACCTTCACCTTCGAGATCCTGCTGTCCATAGAGGAAAAATCGGGTCTGGGTCGTGCCGTTCCCCTTGTCCACTTCCTCGGGCATGACGTAGAAGAGCTGCTGGGACGAGATGGTGATCGTGTTGTAGTCGTTTTCCAGGAAGAACCTGATGGTAACTTTGTAGAGCGCTTTCTCGGAGCTTGGGAAAACGGGGTGGTTAGGAAGTGTCGTATCCCAATCCAGCTCCTGGGTAAACTGAGAGATCTCGATGCTCTTGACTCCCATCCTAGGACTACCCTGGGAATCCTCTCCCGAATTTCCGGCGAACATGTTGGTGGTCGAGTTCACATCATCCGCACGTTCCCAGATATCATTGTTGGTGAACTTGAACTGAAAGTCCGGATGGAGGCAGTTTTCGTATTCGGTGATGTTCATTTCGGAGTAAGCCAGTTCGAAATTTATCATCAGCTTGTCGGGCGTGTCCGGCCATATGTAAAGGGTGGTATCCCCGGTGTCTGGAATAATGGGGTCGTCGTCCGAACAACCAACCAGTCCGATGGAGACGAGAATCAGGCAGACGGTCAGGAACCACGCGCATGGCTTTGTCGGGTGCAAAATCGAACCTCCGGGTGTCGGCATCGGGACCATAGTGTGTTTTTTGATGACACTCCGCATAGGGACGGAGCCACTGGATACCTGATGAGTATGCCTCATCAACGGCGGAAAAGCAACGGGGCGCCCGGATCGCCGGTCCGCTTTCCGGACGCCCAGGCAACTCACTGGTCCTTCTGGCCCAGCAGCTGCCAGCGCCAATACAGCGAGCCATCCCAGTCCTCGGTCTTCACCGGGACCGCGTAGACGATCTGACGACCCGAGACACTGAGTCGTCTGTCTTCTTTCAGGTTCAGCACGAAACCGTAGCGAATCACCGCGCGCATGACCCCGGTCTCGTCCGACCAGTCGACTTCGTCCAGGCCGGCCGGCCGCCAGCGTTCGAGCATCTCGAGTTGGTTGAAGACGATGCTCGCCACGCCGGGCGCGTCTTCGCCGGCGCTGTTTTTCCCGGTGACGCCCGAGAACATGCGGCCGGTCGAGGCCAGGTCGTCGTCGCGACCGTAAGGTGCCTTGCGAGGGTCGGCGAAGATGAAGCGGTAATCAGGGTGCAGCAATGCTTCATAGGACTCTATCGACATGCGCTCGTACGCATCGCGAAGCGAGTCGAGCACGTGATCGGGATTGGTCCGTGTGATCGGATCGTCAGGAGCGAACGGGATGTCCGTGGCGCAGCCGTGGAACGCGATGAACGCCAGGGGGGCGAACAGGGTGATGATGAGGGTACGGATGCGGTAACGTTTGAACATGACGGCCTCCCGGTCGCGTGGGGTAAAAAATAAAAACCCGGATCGGCGCCTGTCGTGAAGGGCCGATCCGGGTGATATGTCCTGGTGGGCTTGCGATTCCCCGTCGCGAGCGGTCCAGGCTGATGTCGATGCATGAACGTAGGGAAGGGGGCCGGCACGCGCCAGCCCCCTTCCTCTTTATCGAACGATCGGCTTTAGATCTGCGAGAAGATCTGGTCGAACGCCTCGCGCATGCCGGCCTTCAGCTTGGCCACGTCCTCGGTCGTCCAGTCGGCTTCATTCGAGCGGATGAAGGTGGTCAGGTCGACACGATTGTCGAAGCGGCCCAGGGGCAGGTGGTAGGTCTGGCCGTGGGCTTTCACCGTGATGGTGTTGGGAACATCGGACGTCTTCAGCAGATGATCCACATCGTCGCAGCCGTAGTCGTTCATCATGACCTCGATGGGCACGCCGTGGTTCAGGATCGAGCCCGGATCGTTGGGGTCGGTGCGCGCATCGTTCTTGCGGCGTGACTCCTCGGGGGAGACCCAGATATACAGGATGCTCGACTTCTCCAGCATCTCGGGGCACAGCATCCTCAACGAGTACTGGTAGCCCCAGGGGTCGGGCAGGGGCATCTCGGAGCCGTCGCGGCCGCCGCGGGCGAACTCCACAACGACGGTCTTGCCGTCGAGGGTGTCGGGGACTTCGGCCACTTTGTCGTCCAGAAGTTTCTTGGCCTCGGGGCCGAGGGTTTCGATCAGCTTGGCGCGGGAGTCGCCGTCCAGTCCGCTCCAGAAGGCCGTGGTGCCGACCTTCACGCGACAGGCGTCGAAGCGCTCCATCAGCCAGGTCGTGGCGCAGTTGGGCGCGGGGCGATTCTTGGCCATCAGGTCGTGATAGTCCTCGTTGAGCAGCTCCATGAGCGTCCCCCAGTCCAGGGGGTCCTTCATGGGCAGATCGCCGGAATCGAAGAACATCGGATCGTGACCCAGGGCGCGCAACTCCTCGCTCGTGCGGCGCATCATGTGGACGTAGGGGTAGTCGTCCAGCTGCACCGTCTGGCCGATGCCGAAGTGCTCGTGGCATTCCTCGGGCGACAGGCTCGCCAGGTAGCGCCGCGCTTCGGACTTGCCCGAGGCGGGCAGGGCGTTGAGCAGCAGAATGTCAATATGCTTGGCCATCGTTTTGTTCTCCTTGCGGGTCGTTACTTGTCCGGACCGATCAACGGGACAGACAGACTATACCGATGCGCTGTCCGGATCAAGTGTCGAAGACTTGACCTGAGAATACAAGGCCGCGTCCTGAACGGCCGGTATGGCCACGAGCCAGCGTCCCCGCAACTTCGTCCATCTGACGGCGAACCACCATCCGATATGCGTTAAGACCCAATAGAGGACGGGCATCGAGCTGACGATCAGGACCGTGCTCGAGGCCAGACCACCGATGCTCGACAGGGCCAGGTTTTCCCAGATGTCCTTGCCCTCGGCGTCGGTCAGCCGGATGAGCAGGGGGAGCAGGCCGGCGATGGTCGTGCCGCTCGTCAACAGGATCGACCGCAGCTGGATGCGCGTGCCTTCGCAGATGGCCCGCCGCAGCATTTCACTGCGCTCCTGCCCGGGTAGGCGCCACAGGTCGACCCCGCCGAAGCGTCTGTTGTGCGGCAGCAGGGGACTCCACAAGCCGCCTTCCTCGATCATCTCGCGCAACTGGAGCCGGAAGCGGTTGACCAGCAGGATGGCGTTGTTGACGACGATGCCGAAGAGCAGCACCAGTCCGATCCGCGCCGACGAGTCGAACTGCGAACCGGTCTGCCAGAAGATTGCCATCACGCCGCTCATGGCCATGGGGAGCGCCAGGAGTACAAGCAACGGCAGCGCCACGCTTTCGAAGAGCGCGGCCAGGGTCATGAAGATGAAGACGGCGGTGAGCCACAGCATGTTGTTGAGCTGCTCCTCCTCCTCCTCGCTCATCAATTGGCCGGAGACGTCTTCCGCCGTGTAGCCGTAGGGCAGCTCGAGTCCCGCGAGGATGTCCTTGATGAACTTCTGCCTCATCTTGTCGGTGCCGATGTACTCCCAGTTCAGCTGCATGGAGTACTGCTGGTCCCGGCGGTTGATAGACGTGATCACCGGGCGCTGCACCAGTTCCACCAAGTCGGACAGGCGCACCTGCTGGCCGTCGCGGGTGGTCATGGTTTTGCTGACGATCTGGTCGTACTGGACGTCGTCGGCGTTGGCGAACGCCAGCTGTAGCCGCTGATCCACGCCTTCGACGAGCATGTGCCACGGGTAATCGATACCCAGCATGCGCTGCAGGTAGGCCACGACCTCCATCACGGTCAGGCGCCGGTTGGCCAGGGCCTGCCGGTCTATCAGGATGAGCGTTTCGTCGGTGTCGGAACGGTCGAAGCGATCGCCGCCGGTCAGACGCACGTTACGCACGCGTCGGTTGCGCGACAGGCGTTCCATGGTGCCGTCGGTAATCGCCTCGAGTTCCTTGGAGTTGTAGCCCGTGATGCGGAGATTGGAATTTCCGCCGCCGCCCCCGCGGCCGCCCTTCATGTAGGGGTCGCCGAAGCCGTTGATCCAGATGAACATGCCGCCCAGTTCCTCGGCCAGCATGATCAGGCGGTTGCGGTACAGCTCGGGGTACTCGGTACGCAGCATCTCGTCCTCGAACTCGATCTGCATGTAGGCACGGTTGTCCCAGGACGTCGTTTTCATGGTGACGCCGTCGGGGATGGGATCGATCTCCCGTTCGAAGTTCTTCATGGTCTCGCTGGCGAGGATCACGTCCGTGCCGACCGGTCGCTCCAGGTAGACCACCAGCGTTTCGCGGTCCTGCTGACGCCAGAAGCCGCCCATGTTCACTTCGTTGCGATAGAGATGGATGCCGCCCCAGATGACACCGATCACCAGCAGCGTCGGGTACCACCAGAAGCGCAGGTGCAGGGCGGTGAAGCGCTCCACGAAGCTGGCGAACAGGCCCACCATCAACATCATGCCCAGGGCTCCGGCGAACCACGGCCAGATATCGGTCGCCGCGCCCCAGTCCTTGACCAGGGCCAGGGCGACGAAACCAACAGCGCCGAGCACGATCGACACGGAGGCCCAACGCCAGCAGAGCGCCCAGCCTGTCTGTTCCTGGATGTCCTCCTTCTCTCTCGCCATCTCCTCTTCGGTCAGCTTGCGCAGCGCGACCGGAATCCAGCCGAAGGCCACGAAGACCGACGCGAGCATGGCCATGCCCACCGCGATGGCCAACGGAGCATAGTAGATGGCCAGCCGGTCGCTCAGGTAGATGAATGACAGGAAGGCCACGACGGTGGTCAGTGTGGTGGCGGTGATGGGGAAGGCCACTTCCCGGGTCCCGTTGATCAGGGCGCGCCGGGCGTCGCGGTGCTTGCGACGCGTGACGCGGCGGTGGATGGCGTCCAGTACCAGGATGCTGTTGTCCAGCAGCATGCCGAAGCTTACGGTCAGCCCGCTGATGGTGATGAAGTTCACCGATACGCCGAAGAAGTAGAACATCGACAGACAGATCACGATGGCCAGCAGGATCGAGCTGACCACGATGGCCGTGAAGCGCACACGCCGCAGGGCCGCGGCCAGCAGCATGAACAGCAGCAGCAGGATGATCAGCGAGCGCCAGACCAGTTCCTCGACCTTGTCCTGCAGGTCCTTGCCGTTGTCCGTGTCGATCTCGAACTCCACGTCGAAGGGCAGCGATTCCCGGATACCCTCCAGCGCGGAGCGGATGTTCCGGCTCACGGTGATGGCGTTGGTGCCGCTGCGTTTGGCGATCGACGCCTGGATCACGTTGTCGCCGTTGATGCGTACGAAGTAAGTGGGGTCGTCGAAACTGCGCACCAGATCGGCGATGCGGTCCAGGGTGATGGGCTGACCGCCGACGTTGGCCACGATGGTGTTCATGATCTTGCGCGCGGTGACAGAGTCCTGCACGCTGACCGCGTACTCGCGGCCCAGGTCGCGGACCGTGCCGGCCGGCACGATCTCGTCGAGGGCGTTGATCTGGTTGTTGACCGTATCGGCGTGAATGCCGTAGCGCTCCATGGCTTCGTGGTCGAGCAGGATCTTCATCAGGGGCAGCGCGCCGCCCTGCAGTTCCACGTCGGCCACGCCCGAGATCGCCAGCAACCGCGCCAGCAGCCACGACTCGGCCTTGTCCCGCAGCTCGTTGGCGGTCAGCGGCGAGATGAGACTGATGGTCATGAAATCGTCGGTGCGGAATTCCTCGGGTACGTGGGGGACCACGCGCGGTTGGCCAGCGGTGGCCGGCAGGGCGCGTCGCACCGAGCCCAGCTGCTCGGCCAGATCGAGCTGGGCGAATTCCAGGTCGATGTTGCGGCGGAATTCCACGGTCACCGAACTGTAGCCCGGCCGTGACCGCGACTCGATGTTCTCCACGCCGTAGACCTTGCGCGCGGCCTCCTCGACGGGAATGGTGATCGAGCGTAGCATGGCGGCGGGCGATGCCCCGTTCCAGCTCGTGGTGACCGACAGCGAGGGCAACTCGGTCTCAGGCATGGCTTCGATCTCGAGGCGTGGTAAGGCGTAGATACCCGTGATCACCAGGGCGGTGAACAGCATCCAGGTGGCTACGGGATGGTCGACGAAGGCCTTGATCACGCCGCGTTCCCCTCGTCGAAGTCGCGTTCCAGCAACCGGTGCAGGATCTCGTAGATCACCGGTGTGAGGAAGAGCGTCAGCAGCGTGGCGATGCTCAGCCCACCGAGGATCGTCACGGCCAGGGGCCGCTGGATCTGTTCGCCGGTGCCGATGCCGATGGCCATGGGCACCATGGCCAGTACGGTCGTCAGGGTGGTCATGATAATGGGCCGGAAGCGTAGGCGACTGGCCTCCATGACGGCCGCGCGTCCGCCCAGGCCCTCGCCGCGCAGACGTCGTATCGTCGACACCTTGACAATGGCGTCATTGACGGCAATTCCAAGCAAGGCCACCAGTCCGATCAACGAGATGATGTTGATGGTGTGGCCGCTCAACGCAAGGGTGAGCGTTGCGCCGAGCACGCCGATGGGCAATACCGCCGAGATGATCAAGGGGTCGAGGAAGGACTCGAACTGTGCGGCCAGGATCATGTAGACCAGTAACGCCGACAGGAGCAACGCCCAGCCCAGGTCGCGGAACGAGTTGTTGATCTCCTCCTGTTCGCCGCCGGCCACGTAGCCCACGCCCGAAGGAACCTGCAGGTTTTCGATTACCAGATTGACGTCCTCCCAGACCTTGCTCAGCTTGCGGCCGCTCACGTCGCCGCTGACGGTAATCTGGCGACGCTGGTCACGACGCACGACCTCGCGCACCGGCCGGCCCTCGCTCAGGGTTACGAAGCTGCTCAAGGGCGCGGTCTTTCCGTTGCCCACGTCGATGGGCGATGACAGCACGCCGTCCAGGTTTCGTCGCTCGTTCAAGGGGAGGCGCACGGCGATGTCCACGCGCTGCTCGACCTCGTTGAAGGTCGTCGCTACCACGCCCTGGATACGCGCCTGCAGTTCGCGGGCGAGCAGGTCGGGGTTGATTCCGTGGCGCAGGGCTTCCTCGCGGTTGATGTTCACTTCGACCGTGGGGTTGCCCAGGACACGGTCCATTTCCAGGTCGGTCAGACCGTCGACCGTCGACAGCCCGGTCATCAGGAGTCCCGCCACGTTCAGAGCGTCTTCGGGCCGTTCCGCCACCACGCCCAGGTTGAAGGGGGACTCGCCGCTGGCCAGGATTTCCTGCAGACCGATGCCCTCGTCGTGGAAGGCGCTTACGGCGCCTTCCAGTCTGTCGAGACGCTCGCGCAACAACGCCTTGATCCGCGCCATGTGCTCGGCGCCGTCACGCGACGGATGCAGCAACACGCGAATTCGGACCGTGTTGGCGGCAGTATATTCCTTCAGGGCCGCCAGGGTACGTTCGGTTTGTCCCACCTGAGAAAAAACAGTGCGCACTTCGGGCAGGGTCACCAGCAGCGCCGACAGGTCGGCGGCCGTGACCTGTGTCGATTCCAACGGCGTGCCGTTGGGCAGCTCCAGCGAGAGCGTGAAGTCGCCGCTGGTGCGCTCGGGCAGGAAGGAACGCGGCAACTCGAGGGCCAGGAAGGTTGCGCCGGCCATCGTCAGGGCCAGGACTGCCAGGAACAGTCCCTTGTGCGCCATGACCCGTACCAGCGATGCGTGATACACGCTGTACAGGTATGTGAACAGGGCGTCAGAGAGCTTGAAGATTCCGCGCGGCTTGTGCTTGCCGGCGAGCAGGAACCGCGCCGACAGCGTGGGCTGCAGCAGCAGGGCCGTGCCGACCGACAGCAGCAGAGAGATGGTCACGGTCAGCGCCTGGTCGCGGAAGAACTCGCCGGCGATGCCCGGCACGTAGATCACCGGGAAGAACACGGCGACCGTCGTCAGCGTCGCCGCGATCACCGGCGAGGCTACCTCTTTGGAGGCTCTGGCGCATACCTCGTGGATACTTTCGTCGTCGGACTTCTCGGCCAGATGTCGCTTGATGTTTTCCAGCACCACGATGGCGTTGTCCACGAGCATACCGGCGGCCAGGGACAACCCGCCCAGAGACATCAGGTTGATGTTCACGTGCAACAGGTGCATGAAGGCGAAGGTCGCGACGATGCTGATGGGGATCGAGAGGCTCACCACGAAGGGACTGCGCCAGTCGCGCAGGAAAAAGAAGAGCACCAGGAAGGCCAGTCCCGCGCCCCAGAGCAGCGAATCGGTGAGACCGCGGAAACTCTCCTGCACATAGTCGGCGTCGCGATAGACGAAGCTGTAGTCGAACCCGGCGTACTGCGCCTTGACCACCTCGAGGATGGTATCCATTTCATCGGTGACATCGATGGTGTTGGCGCCGACTTCCTTGTACAGCAGCATCGAGACGACTTCGTCTTCGCCCAACAGCGTTGCGCCCTCGATTTCCTTGACCGTATCGAGGACCTCGGCCACGTCGGAGACGGTGATGATGCCGGACCGCTCGGTCGGAATCTCGGTGCGTCGGATGTCCTCGAGCGATTCGAATTCGCCCAGGATGCGCAGCGGGAGCTGCAGCGGTCCCTTACGGACGCGCCCACCCGGGAAACTCACGTTTGACAGGGACAGGGCCGCCTGGATGTCCTGCATGGTCAGGCCGTATAAGCGCAGCTTGCCAAAGTCGGGACGCACCAGGATCTCACGGTCCCGGCCGCCGATCACTTCGGCCTGGCTGACGCCGTCGATCTGCTCCAGGGCCGGCTTGGCCACTTCTTCGCAGAACTCGGTCATTTCGGCCATGTCGCCTTCGCCCTCGATCACCAGGATGGCGATGGGGCGTGCACCCGGATCCCAGCGCAGGATCAGCGGACGCTCTGCGGCGTCGGGAAAATCCTCGCGCGTGGACACCTGGTCCACGGCCTCGCGCAGGTGGAGGTTGGCGAATTCCATCGACGTGCCCCACTCGTACTGCACGGTGATGGTGGAAACGCCCTCGCGGGTGCGCGAGACGACTTGGCGCACGCCGGCCAGACCCGTGATCCGCTCCTCGAGGGGCTGGGTCACCAGACGTGTGAG
>DAOVZQ010000200.1 GCA_030635025.1 bacterium | reverse complement strand
GTGACGATTTCCTCATGAACGTAGGTATCGCCGTCCTCGAACGTCTTGCGCACGATACAGGGAGAGCATTCCACGTCACATTGCTTGTAGACCTCGTAGCACTTGCATCCGTAGAAGGTGCCGAAGGCCTCGCGGTGCTGACGGTTGGCCTCGATGATGCGCAGATCCCGGTCCTGGATGGAGATATAGCAGGGCACGTCCTCGAACAACGATCGGTAACGCTGTTTGCTCGTGCGCAGCTGGTCCTGCAACTGTTTGATCTCGGTGATGTTGGCGGACATCTCCATGACCGACGTGATCTCGCCGTTATCGTCGCGCAGCGGTGTTGTGTAGACGAGAACCGAGACGTCCCGCCCGTCCAGGGTGCGAACGAGCTGCTCGCTGCGATGTCGGCGGCCGTCGATGAAGGTCCGCTCGACGGGACAATCCTCGCACTTCTCCGGCCGGTTCTTGTAGACCTGATAGCAGTACCGTCCGGACGGGTCCCCGAAGTTCTTCACGAACCGCTCGTTCGCGTCGATGATCTTCAGGTCCCGATCCTGGACGGTCAGGTAGCAGGGCATGGCGTCGAAATATCCCTTGTAGGTCTCGTTCATTCTTCAACCTCACACCCTGGCGCAAGAGACTCACGTGCGCGACACGTTGAGCACCTTGCGTATGTTCGTCAGCAGGCCCTGCTCGTTGATCGGCTTGTCCAGATAGCCCTCGGGCTTCCGTACGTCGCGCTCGTAGATCAACTTTCGCAGCTCCGGCTGGCCCGTGATTATGAATATGGGCAGCGACTTGAGATCGGGATCATTGCGCATGGCCTCGAAGACCTCGCTGCCCGAGGTCCCCGGCATGCCCAGGTCGAGGGTCATGAGATCGGGCGTCTCGCGCCGCGCGATCTCCATGGCCTCCTCACCGCTATGCGCCTGAAGGACCTTGGCTCCGTTGTCTTCGAGAATCGCCGAGGCGAAAACAACGAAGTCGGGCTCGTCGTCCGTGACCAGGATGGTGTATCCGGCCAGGGAGCCCCCGGCGTCCGGACCGGCGTCAGCCTCCACGGGCACGGCCTTTTCGACCTCGGCCGTGACGGCGGCCACCACCTCGGCGGGCGTCGGCGCGACAACCTCGACCGGCTCCGGTATGACCAGTGCGTCGGCCACGAGATTCACGAGCTGGGTCACCTTCATGTCGAGCTTGTAGTGGCGAATCACATCCTGCAGGCCGTCGACGCAGTTGTGGCACGATGTCACCACGATCTTCGCCCCGGTCGCCGCCAACTGCTCGGCCTTGACCTTGCCCGACTTCAGACGCCGCGGCGTGTACTCGGACATGGACATGGCGCCGCCGCCGCCGGTGCAGCAGTAGTTTTCGGCCCGGTTCGGGTACATCTCGGTGAAGTTTTCACAGACCAGGTTGAGCAGCTCGCGGGGCTCCTCGGTCAGGCCGCAGCTGCGCGCGTTGTTGCAGGAATCGTGGAAGGTGACCGGTATTGTGTTGCGGCTCTTGTCCACCTTGATGCGGCCTTCCTTCACGTACCGCAGCATGGTGTTCACCGAACTCTCCATCACGAAATCCACGTCCATGCCGGCCCAGTTCTGGCCTTCGCAACGTGTGGATCGATAACCGTGACCGCACTCCGAAATCACGAGTTTCTTGCCCCGCAGTTCGGTCACCTTGTCGAAGAGTTTGCGGGCGACCGCTCCGCCGAGCTCGTCGTCGCCGGAGAAGAGTCCGAAGTTGGTCATGTCCCAGCCCTCGCTGGGCATGGTCCAGTTCTCGCCGGCGATGTGGAAGATCTTGGCCGCGTCGGAGATGGTGCGCGGGTCATACTTGGCCTCGCGCGGGTTGATCGAGTAGACGACGTCGGCGTCCTCCTTGTCGACGGGGATGACAGCCGTCTCGTCCTTCAGCTCGTCCTGCAGTTCTTCGGACATCCAGTCGAGCGTCTCGAGGTAGTCCTCCTTGAGCACGCCCATCTGGTTGCCGATTTCCCATTGGTCCTTGCTGACCACGGCCACACCCTCGGGCATGATGCCCACCGACACCAGCAGGCCGCGCGCCATGCGGTTGAAGGTGGCGTAATCCACCCCCATGGGACAGTTCACCGTGCAGCGGCGGCAGTTGGTGCACTTGCCAAAGACGGTGTCCTTCAACGTCTCGAGGTCTTCGTCGCTGTGGACGCTCTTGGCCTTGACCCACCAGGGCAGCACGCGCCCGGTCCAGTCGTAGTGGCGTTTGAAGATCTTGCGGATCTGGTCGGCCTTGTAGGCCGGCGCGTAGGTCGGATCTCCCGGATTAGCCAGGACGTAATGGCACGAGTCGGTGCACATACCGCAGTGGACACACGCCGTGAGCGAGCCGACGATCTGTCGGTTCAGCTTCTTGCCCATCCGCTCGATGACCTTTTGTGCGTTGTATGATCTTGTCTGCTTGCTCATTATTTTCGGCTCCATTGGCTTATCGACGACGTCTCACTCGCGAACTAGGAAATGCGCCTGATCGGGAAAACGCCTCGATGGCCCATCGTCTTGCCCAGGTAGTAGCGGGTGAACGGGTAGTACAGGTAGTGCGAGATCTTGCTGAACGGGACGTACATCAGGAAGAAGGCGGTCATGAAGAAGTACGTCATCAGGATCCACTCGCCGTTGGCCGTGGAGTTGGGCACCGCGAGGAACGCGAAGCCGAACCAGCTGGTCAGCAGGAAGAGGGAAAAGAAATCGTCGGGTGAGCTGATCGCGCGCATGTAGACGTCGCCTACGCGCCGGACGATCCTCATGATCCCCACCAGGCCGGCGGCGCCAATGATGATCTGCAGCGCGAGCACCACCCACGGTATCTCCAGCAGATGCGCTCCGTAGGGAATGACGAACGACAGCCCGATGGCGGCCACCACGCCGACGTGGAAGATCACGAACTGCACGTAGATGAATAATTTCTTCCGCGTGCTCTCCATGGCCCAGGGCATGGCGACGTTGGCCCACGAGTAGAGGAAGCCCTTGCGGGGATTGGTGTCGCCCAATCCCGTCGCGGCCTGACGTTCCTTGCCGGCCTTGAAGCGAAGCAGCCACGTCAGTCGCAGCGTGTAGACGACGGCCATGAACAGCAGCGCCCCCTCCTGCAGCTGGTGTTCGGCGAAATGCAGTAACTCGCTCATGTCTCCTCCTAGGCTTTCGCCGATGACGCGGTCATCGTGGTCAGTTGATCCGTGAAGGGTTTGTATTCCCGGTTGTCCAGCAGGCAGACGGTCACGTCCTTGAGCCCCGTCTCCTGACAGAGATAGTCGCTGATGGCGCGCAGGCTCACTTCGGCGCAGACCGGCAACGGCACGCCGTAGAAGCCCGCCCCCATAGCCGGAAACGCGATGCCGGCGGCGCCCTTGGAATCGGCGATCTTGAGGCAGTTGAGGATCGTGGTCCGCAGCTTGGTTTCCAGATCCACTTCCTGGAATCGTGGTCCCACCGCGTGCACAATGTGTTTCGCCTTCAGCTTGCCCGCGTCGGTGATGACCGCGTCGGTCGTCCCGATCGAACCGATGGCGTCGAGTTCTTCCTGGATCGTCGGGCCGCCGCGCAACGAGATGGCGGTCCCGAACCCCGAGCCAAGCTTGAGATCGTGTTGGGCGTAGAACACGAACGCATCGATCTCAAGCTCCGTGATGTCGCCCTTCATCAGGCGAATCGAACTGTTGTTCACTTGCAGTGTGTCGGGCATGTAAGCCTCCTCGTGTCAGCCGATGAGTTCGTCCGGGAGTTCCGGACGATGGTTTCCATCGATGTAGTGTCCGAGTCGATCCATGGTGAACGGTTTCCGAATCCATCCGCAGATGTCCCCGGCGCATTCCGCGTCCCAGCGGGCCTGACGCGAGGTCAGGACGATACGAACCAGGGGCAATCTGGAGTCTTCCATGAGGGAGCGGGTGATTTCCCGCGTCCGGTATGCGCCGAAGGAACGGTCGAGTACGACAAAGTCCGGACGGAACCGTTCGAGGACGGCACCGCAGTCGTATTCGGTCGTGGCGATTTCCAATTCGAGGTCGTGGGCACGGGCCTGGGCGCTGAGCTTGTCGGTCCAACCCGTGTGGCGGCTGACGACGAGAACACTTCGCTCCCGATCGCGCGTCAGGTGGTAGACGTTGCAGTCGGAACAATCCATGGGGCAGTCGAGACCGAGCCTTGTGAAGGCGTCCGGGTCCGCACGCAGTTCGTAGCAACGGCGAGCGCCGCTCGTGTAGGACGGACAATCGCGGCAGACTTCACTGATGCCTGTATCGTCGGCGTGAGCCACCCAGCAGTAAACGAAATCAGGTTCCGCGGTGGTAACCAAATCGGTCAATGTGTCGGAGTTGCTTTGGGGCAAGAGAGCCGTCACGGCCTGGGAGGGTATACGGTAATGTCCACCGGGCGTCCGGTACGACGCCAGCTTGCCGGCCTTGACCCATTTGAGCACGGTGTCGGGCGAGACCGACAGGCGCCGGGCAGCTTGGGTCGTCGTAAAGTAGCTCTTCATATCAGCACCGGACTTCAAACACCGAGTGAACTACAGGCTGATCGACAAATTCTGTGTATTCTGAATTATCTGATAAATATAGCGTATATACAAGCACATTACTAGGTGTTTTACCCCAAGAGAAAAACACCCTGCAAAAAGGTGGGTTATCAGCAGGTGGTTAATATGCAACATATATAGTTACTATAAGTTACACTGATGAAAGATTTTCAGAATGTATATCCTAATAACAAATAAATTCTAAGTATAGCTCTCTTACATCCTTCCTGAGTTTCAGAAAACCCCTCCTACCCACCAGAAAATGTTAGGAGATCAACAGCATATATTCGACTCCATGCTCGATCACGCACTCCCGCCCACAGCCTCCATTGATTTGTCCCAGGATGGAAGCGGACACATTTTCGAAGACACCGCAAACCGCCCGCCTTATCAATAATGAATTTCTATTGCATGAATCGACGTATCTTCGTCGACGCCCTTGAATTGCCTATGTTAAACTCTTCCCGAAGTTCGTAGTATTCTGACCGATCCGGCCATGATCACTACGCCGGAGAAAGGTAGGCCACCCGAAGAATGACCAGCAGTGAAACCACTGTCGGCGTGACCACGCCCCCCCGGGGTCCCAAGCCGTTCTTCAGTAGATTCGACAAGAGGGACGTCGGCTTCATGTTCCTCGGCCTCGCCCTCTTCACGGCCGTTATGCTCATGCCGGCCGCGGAACCCGCACTCGATCCGGACGGCAAGGCGTTCCCCCTCACGTCCAACGGCAAGGCCGCCCTGGCGCTCTTCCTGTTGGCCGCCACCTGGTGGGTCTTCGAGGTCATACCCATCGGCGTGACCAGCATCACCATCGGCATCGTGCAGGCGCTGTTCCTGATCCGCGAACCACGCGTCGCCTTCACCGACTTCATGGTGCCGTCGGTGTGGTTCATCTTCGGCTCGCTGGTGATCGGCATGGTGTTCACCAAGACGGGTCTCACAAAACGACTCGCCTACAAGATGCTGGTCCTCGTCGGTGAAAAAACCAGCCGGATCTACCTTGGCTGCTTCGTCATGACAGCATTGCTCACTCATGTTATGGCACATACCGCTGTTGCCGCCACCATCTATCCTCTGCTCATCGCCATCTACCGCCTCTACGACACCGGCGACACACCAACCAGGTTCGGCAAGGGCCTGTTCATCGGCATGGCGTACGTTGCCGGAGCGGGGAGCATCGTGACCCTGCTCGGAGCTGCGCG
>DAOVZQ010000206.1 GCA_030635025.1 bacterium | reverse complement strand
TGAGCGATGTACAGGCGTCCGTGCCGTTCAGTTTCCAGGAGATCCAGTCGTCGCCGGTCTCGAACAGGGGGAGGGCGTCGCCGGCGATCTCGCGGTTCACGACGAGATCGACATCGAACTGTTCGTGGACCACCGAGCCCGAGTAGCTCGTGATGTCCATCGTGTCCGGGTCAAAGGTGACGATGATGGCGCCCGTTTCCCGGATGTTGTCGCTCTCGTACGCCATGTCGATGGTGAGGGTGTTGCCGTTCCAGGTGCCGTCCCGAGTGTCGTAGGGGTCCATGTAGAATCCCTGGGTCTGCCAGCCCTCGCCGGCCACGTATGCGTCCGCTTTCGCGGAGATGTGCCCGCGCGTGTAGCCGGTCAGGTTGGATCGGCCCACCTCGAACTCCAGCGAGATCTCGGCGGCGCCGGTCGACGGGAGGGTCCAGGCGGAGTTGACGACCAGGACCAACAGGTCGACGCCGTCGTCGTGCATGTCCTCCAGGCCGGCCACCTGGACCTCGCGGCCGCCGCCAAGCAGTTCGATTTCGCCGCCGTCGAGGGTGAAGACCAGGATATCCAGGAAGTCGGTGTTCAGGTCGTCGCTATGCGCCTCGATGTTCAGGTAGGTCCCGTCTTCCCAGTCGTCGTAGGACAGGTCATAACGGTAGAGTCGCGCCGAGAGATCGGTGTAGAACCCGAGCTGGGAGTGCTCCCAGTCCTCCTCGTCGATCGAATAGGTGATGGCCTGGTCGAGGAAGACATCGCTCGAAACATCGTAGACCCCGCCGGTCAGGAAGTCCGCGAGAAACCCCGTCCACCACTCGTACGACTCGCCGGCAATCGAATTGAGAAAGGCCTCGCCGGCGGGTGTGCCCGTGCGCAGGGCGTCGCAGGTGCGCAGCATCAGGGCGACATCGTTGTCTTCCTCGACGATCAGGTATTCGAGCAGAGCGGAGGCGGCGCGTCCGAAGGCGTGGCGATCGTTCGACTCGTCCTGGACGGCGTTGACCAGACCGTAGGCCAGGTCCAGATCCGCAGCGTCGAAGCGGGCGGGAATGTGGTGCTGCTCAACGGAGAAGAGCGATTCCGACCATAGTCCGAAGGCCTCGCACAGCCAGTCCACATGTTTCGTGTTCGTCGGTACTCCGCCGACATGCGGGATCTGATCCTTTACGATGATACGGCCGAACGCTGCGCCGGCGGCCACGCCGACGTCCCCGATCGTGGCGGCGGAGAGGTGATCGCGATACAGCGTCACCCGGCTGGCCGGCGTGGTGTTCCAGGGTCTCGTTTCCCAGTGTTTCACGTACTGGCCGGCGGGCGGCGTATCTCCCGCAAAGGTGAATTCCGTCGGGAAACAATACTGGTGTTCGACATGGGGACGCGAGAAGTCGAAATGGAGATCCCGATACATCGCCCAGGCCAGCTGTAGGCTGACGGACAGCGTGTAGATATGGGCTTCGCCCTCCGGCGGATAGCTGATCATGAACAGGGCGTAGCCCTCGGAACCGGAGAAGAGCATGTGAAGCGTCTCCCGTGGCCCGAAGAAGTACGTATAGGCGTCGCCGGATTTGGTCGTTTCGGCGTTTGTCGTCGGCTGCCAGGCGCAGGTCAACGATTCGCCGTCGTAGATCGCGTCCACGAATGTATAGAGAGTGAAGGGATCGCCCTCCGCGGGATCGACCCGCTTGCCCACGGCGATGAACGTTTCGCCCACGGGCGCTTCCGAGCATGTCAATGTCAGCGTCAGCGGACCATCGACCGTTTCAGGCAGTCCGCCGAGCTTGTAGACGCCGGTGATGCTGTCGTCGGGCAAGCCGGTCGATGACTCCTCGAAGAGAGCCAGGTCCACATCGTCGGCGAAAGCGGAGGCCGGTACGTCCAGGGTGAAGCCTTCGGTGTCGAGAGAACCGCCGTCCGTGCCGATAGTACTTTCGGCTATTGGGTCCACCGGGGGCTCGGGTGTCGTGCCGTCATCGCTCCCACAACCGGCGAAGAGAATGAGTCCGCATAGCAGGATGATCACCTGGATCGTACGCATTGGGAGTCCCCCCATTTTGACTGATCACATAAGCGCCACAAGTAGCCTGAATCATATCATAATGGAACCGATTGTCGGTGTTCAATCGCGATGGTAGGGGTGGTGGTGCTGGATGGCCAGCCCACGATAGATCTGCTCCAGCAGCAGGTAGCGCGCCGTCTCGTGTGTGAAGGTCAGCGGCGACAGACCGAGCAGCCGATCGGCCCGTTGCTTGGCTGCGTCACCGAGTCCGTCCGGGCCGCCGATCAGAAAAGTGGGCGATCCATGGGATGCCAGCAGCGCCGAGAACTTGCGCGAGGTCATCGAAGCGCCCCGCTCATCCAGGGCATGGACGGGGCCGGTGCCGAGCTTTGCGATCATGGCCGTCGCCTCGCGGTCGGGGTCCTGGTCCTTGAGTTCGACGATCTCCAGGGACGACCAGCGTTTAATGCGCTTGGCAAAGTCGGCGCAAAGCTCCGCCAAGTGGCGGTCCTTCAGTTTCCCAACGGTGAGGATGCGTATCATGGGCCGGTCCTGTGATGTCTGGGTGTTGCAGCGTTTTATTCAGCAAAGGCAGAATGGAGGATCGGGCGGGAGATGTCCAGGGGGAGCCTGAAACGGGCATATTTGATTATGCAAATGAGAATCAATAATGAGCAATTAGTATCAATCTATTGAAAAACAGTCCGGTTTGTGACACAATGACTTTCGAAGTCGCGCAACTGTTGCGCGCATCCCCACAACTGCTGAGGAGACCGTCATGCATCGCCCCGCCGCCCGGGTGTTGACCTTGGTTGTCCTGATGATGCTTTGCGCCGGCACCGCCCTGGCCCGCAATCCCATTCGTCGTGAATTCTTCAGTCAGTATCCTGTCGCGGAAACCACCGCCATCGATGACGTGGCCAGCAATCCCGGCCACTGCGGCGTGTGTCATTTCGATTTCGACGGCGGCGGGCCGCGCAACCCATACGGCGTGTCCGTCGAGGTGGGTCTCAACAGCGGCTTGTCCAACGAGCAATCGATTCTGGCCGTGGAGAACGACGATGCCGATAACGACGGCTTCTCGAACCTGGCCGAGATCACCGACCTGACCAACTACACGAACACGTCCACGTTCCCGGGCCTGAAGGCTTCGAACCTGGACCAGGTGATCAATGTGGATCCGGCTGATATCCAGGACTTCGTAACGCCCGTCGGCGCTCTCGACGAAGCGCCGCCCACGGTGACCCTGCTGGCGCCGGTCGGTGGCGAATCCTTCCAGGCCAACTCGACGACCACCGTGACCTGGACCGCAATGGACAACCTGGGCGTCGCCTACGTGGAGATCGACTTCAGCGAGGACGGCGGCGCGAGTTGGAAGCCCGCCGCGCGCAGCCTGGCCAACACCGGCAGCTGGGACTGGTACGTTCACAACTATCCCGGCCCGGATACCCTGATCCGCGTGACGGCCTACGACTACGCAGGCAACGATGGCGTGGACGAAAGCGTTTCGACCTTCACGATCACGCCGGTCCCGGCGCTCATCGTGCCCACCAGTCTGCGCGACTTCGAGATGCCCGGCACTCAGCCTCTCGAGGGCGCCATTCTCGAGGATCCCTCGGTGACCTGCATCACGTGCCACGGCGACTTCGACCAGGCCAGCGAACCCTGGTACAGCTGGCACGGAAGCATGATGGGCGAGGCCATGCGCGATCCCCTGTACATGTCCCTGGTGCGCATCACCGAGGTGTCCGCGCCGGGCGCCGGCGACCTCTGCCTGCGCTGTCACACGCCGGGCGGTTGGCAGGAAGGCCGGTCCACCGACACCACCGGCGGCATGCTCAACGATAAGGATCTCCAGGGCGTGCAATGCGATTTCTGTCACAGCCTGGTGGACGTCGAATATGTGCCGGGCGTGAGCCCCTTGGCCGACGAGGCGATCCTGGCCGAACTCGAGTCGGTGCCCCTTGCCAACGCCAACGGCCAGTTCGTCAATGAGCCCGACCCGGTGCGTCGCGGACCGTACGCCGATGCCCAGGCCTCGCACCAGTTCCTGCAGACGGACTTCATGTTGAGCGCCAATCTCTGCGCCACGTGCCACGATGTGAGCAACCCCGTCTTCATCGCCGGCGCCACGCCCGAGGAATATCTAGTGCAGGAACTCGACGCGCCCCATCCCGACGGCGACCGGCGCAACATGTTCCCGGTGGAGCGCACCTTCAGCGAGTGGAGCCAGAGCGAATACGCGACCACGGGTGTCTACGCGCCCCAGTTCGCCGGGGACAAGCCCGACGGCATCGTGTCGACATGCCAGGATTGCCACATGGCAGACGTGTCCGGCCGCGGCGCCGACGTCGGTCCCGTACGCAGCGACATCGGCCTGCACGACCTGACCGGCGGCAACCACTTCGTCCCCGACATCCTGCCCGAGTATTTCCCCGACTCAGTGGACCCCGCCGCGTTGGCCGCAGGCAAGGCGCGCGCCATCGGCATGCTGCAGAAGGCGGCTACCCTGGAAGTCGCAGAAACGGCCGCCGGTGGGCAACGCCTGATCACCGTCACGGTAACCAACGAGACAGGCCACAAGCTGCCGTCGGGCTATCCCGAGGGACGACGTGCCTGGATCAACGTGAAGGCCTACGACTCGGGCCTGCAACTGGTCTACGAGTCGGGCGCCTACGATGCGGCGACCGGTGTGTTGACCCACGACGACGGCCTGAAGATCTATCAGGTCAAGCCGGGTCGCTCGACACGCTTGGCGGCGATTCTCGGTGTATCGTCCGGCCCGGCCTTCAACATGGCGCTGAACGACACCATCTACTTCGACAACCGGATCCCGCCGCGTGGTTTCACCAACGCCGGCTTCACCGAGGTGCAGTCGCCGCCGGTGGCATACAGCTATATCGACGGACAGTATTGGGACGAGACGACCTACATCCTGCCGGTCGAAGTCAGCAGTGTGGAAGTCACACTCAACTACCAGACCACGTCGAAGGAGTTCACCGAATTCCTGCGCGACAACGATCCCGATGTGGCGCTCGGACAAAAGCTCTACGACGCGTGGGTTGGACAGGGACGTGCGGCGCCTGTGGCCATGGCCACGGCCTCCCTCGATCTGGTCCTGACCGGCGTGGACGATGGCGTGACACCGCGCGCGACACGGCTGGAGCAGAACACGCCCAATCCGTTCAACCCGTCCACGAAGATCCAATACACACTGGCCAACGCCGGTCGCGTGAGCCTGCGGGTCTACGACGAGCGAGGACGCATGGTGCGCGAGTTGCTCGCCGCGGTACGGCCGGCCGGCGCGCATGAACTGGCGTGGGATGCGACCGATGATCACGGGCGGCGTGTTTCGTCGGGCGCGTACTTCTATGTGTTGCGCACGGGGGACGAGGAGCGGATTCGGAAGATGACCGTCGTTAAGTAGGCGGCGGGGGTTGTGAGGAAGGGGCGATCCACGGGGATCGCCCCTTTTCGATGTCCGTGACCGAAGCTGCGACTGGACACGACCCGCTTCGTACCCTCATCATCCCGGAGTTGTCTTTCCCACGCCGAATGGAGATCTCACATGCCTCGATCAGTTGCTCTTGTGGTCGTCTTGATCTTCCTCGCCGCTCCGGCGTTGGCCTGCACAAACCTCCTGGTCACCCCCGGCGCGTCGGCCGACGGCGCG
>DAOVZQ010000315.1 GCA_030635025.1 bacterium | reverse complement strand
CTGGAACTGGGCGTCGGCGGCGAAGGAACTCGACGGATAGTCCTCGACGAGCTGACGCAGGTCGGCGACACCGCCCGCGTCCTGGCCGAGCCGGTAGAGAGCCAACTCGATTCCGCGCTTCGATTCCTCGGATTCGCGGGTGTACGGGAAGCGTTCGACGACGGTCGAATAGCCTGCGAGGGCTTCCTTGTCGCGACCGGCGTTGAAGTCGCATTGGGCCACGCGAAGCAGACCCAGGGCCACGGCCTCGCTGCCGGTGAAGTTGGTCAGCAACCCGCGGTAACACCGCTGGGCATCGTCGTAACGATCGGCCTGGAAGTAGACGTCACCGGCTCTCGCCCATGCCCGCTCGGCGATCTCGGCCGTGGGCGCCTCCGACATGATCGTCTCCCACCGGTCCACGGCGTCGCCCGCCTGGTCCAGTCTCATGTAGCACAGACCGGCCTGGTACAGTGCGAGGTGACGACCGGAATGGTTGGGATGGTAGGCCAGGAACTCTTCGTACCCGCTGGCAGCCTCGGTGTAGTCCTGGCGGTTGAACAAGACGTGGGCCAGGGACAACCGGGCCTGGGAAAGCTGGTCGGGGTTGCCGGTGTCGGCATAGCGCGCCAGCATGGTCTTCTGGGCCTGGATGGCGGACTCGTCATCCCCCATCTCGGCGTGTATCCAGGCCAGCAACTGGTTGGCGGACACGGCCGCGGCATGCGAGGGAAAGGTGCCGAGAAGCTTGTCGAGGCTTGCCAGCGCGGTGTCGTAGTTGCGCTGCGCCGCCTGGGCGTCGGCATCGATCAACAGGCTGTAGGCGCGCCATTGCGAATCGGTCTCGGGCGCATTGTGCAGCATCGTGTGGGGAGCGCCGGCCAACTGGCCCAGGTCACCGGCCCGATGATAGGACAACTCCAGCAGGCACAGGGACGCCTCCACCAACTCGGCATGCTCGGGTGCGGCATAGACGACGGTACCGTCCGCACCGGAACTGATCGCGTAACGATCCAACACGAGCTGGAAATAGGGCGCCGCGTCGCGGTGACGGTCCTGCTCGAGCAGGCTCACGCCGGCCAGGTAGGCCGCGGCCGGAGCCTCGGGCGAGAGAGGGTAACCCGAAACGACGGCCTGGTAAGCGCCTGTTGCGTGGAGACGACGGTCCAGGGCATCGAGACAGCGTCCGACACGGTACTGGGCGCTGGCCGCGACATCCTGGTCGAAGTAGGCGGTGAGCACCTGGTTGAACTCCGTGATCGCGTCTTCGTAGCGCTCCTCGCCGAACATCACCTCGCCGAGCAGAAACTGGGCGCGTGCGGCCACATCGGTGCCCGGCGACGTATCGATGACCTGGCGCAGCAGGGGTGCCGCATCCATATGATTGCCCGCCATGAACGTTGCCGCGGCCCGTCGCAGGGACGCTTCGGCGGCGATGTCCGGGTCGGCGGCCTGACGCGCGACCTTGGCGAATTCCTCGGCGGCACTCTGGTAAACGCCGCTTATCAGGAAGGCGTTGGCCTTGGCGAGCAGGGCATGATCACGCAACGTGGGCGCGACCGCGCCCTGGGCGACCTCCTGAAACGCGGCGGCAGCCTTGAGAATCTGGCCCAGGTCCTGATGGCACAGCCCCCGCAGATAGGAACCGGCCGGGCTCGGATCGATACGCGACAGCATCTGGATGGCAGTCTTGGGCTCGCCGCCCAGATAGGTGAGCATCGCCCGCGCCAACTCGTAGCGGTTATCGGGAGTCAGCCAGGGATGGTCCTCGCCGAGAGCGGTCAGGGCGAGAGAGGCGTCGGCCAACTTGCCTCGACGGATATCGGTCCAGATGCGGGACAATCTCGCCTCCGCCTGCAGGGACGTGTCGCCGTACTTGGCGAGCCACTTGTCCCAGGCCTGCGCCGCCGCGTCATGTCGACCGGACAATTCCAGGGTCGTGATGCGTCTCATCTCGGCGAAAGCCTCGAGGTTCTTGTCCTTGAAACTGCCCGCCGCGTTTTTGAACGCCTTCTCGGCGTCGGCCTCTTCGCCCAGAGCCAGATGGGCCTCGCCCATCAGCAGGTTCCAGACACTCCGATCGAACTGCTCGGATCCGGCAAATCGCTTTTCGGTCAGCCGGGGCAACACGGCCCTGGCGACGTCCTCGCCTGCATTGCGGGAGACCGTCCCGGCCACCTCCAGATCGATACCGATCTCCATCAGGCTGGGCTCGGTCGTCGCGTCGTCTTCGACGGCCGCGAGACCTGGAACCGCCGCCAGGAGCAGGATCAGAAGCAGTCGCCAGCCCGAAACGAGGCCGGACATGCCGTGTGTCTTCCGGGAAGTGTACATATCACTCGTCTCCCTGATGCTTGTGGTAATCATTTCAGTTCACCTCCACGGGAACCGAACCTTGGGGACCGCCGGTGAAGATCTCGACAGAGAACTCGCGGCCCACAAACTCACGGCCCTCAACGTCGTGCACAGTCAGGCAATAGCTGTAGACGCCGTCGGGCAGGGGCATGCTGCCCACGTTCTTGCCGTCCCACTGCACGTGGCTCGGGGGGGCTCCCTGGCCACCGAACTGACGGACGATCTGCTCGGACTGGTCGCGGATGATCAGTTCCCACTCGGCGGCGTCGGCGCGCGTCCGGGCGATCAACTGGAACTTGGTGACCGGGTTCAGGCCGGTCGGCGAGAAGACCTCCGGCATGGCACGACTGCTCGCAAAGAACCCGCCGAAGCTGTATGAAATGCCGAAACGGTGGGTACCGCCGAGCTCGTGATCCGAGAACCCGTAGTCGACGCGCAGGCCGTTGGGCAGGCGGCTGCCGAAACCCATGGCGAGATTCTCCCCGTGATAACCGACGCGCAGGGCCAGGCTGCTCATCAACCACACCTCGGCACCCGCGCGCGCCTCCGTACCGTACCCGTTACGGTTCGCCATCTCCACGGACACCAGTCCTCCACCCTGCATGAAACGAAGGGCCGCGCCGGCACGCATTTCGGTCGGCATGCTCTCGGGCGTCTCACGCAACGTGATCTCCGGGCCGCCCAGGTTGAGCAGTGACGCTCCGAACTGCAGTGCGTCCGAAGGCGTGAACACCACACCCAGATCGGCGCCGACACCGGTCGCGCTATAGGTCTCGATACTCTGGCTCAGGACCTTCACGCTCGCACCCAGTGACAGCTTCGGCGACAGGCGCTTGGCGGCCGTGAGGTGGATGGCCATGTCGCCCTCGGTAAACTCGTCCAGAACCTCGTTCAGTTCGTTCGTACGTTCGAACCCGCCCGACGAAAGCGACATCAGGGTGATGCCGAAGCTCGGAAGACTTCGATTGGGCATGACGAAACTGAACAGATTGACGGACGTGTCCTCGAAGAGTCTGACCGACTCGGCTTGCAGCTCCATCTGGTCGACGCGGGCCACCGCGGCTGGATTCCAGACGGCCGCGGAGGCTTCGTCGGCCACGGCCACGAATGCGCCGCCCAGCCCGACGCTACGGGCGCCGACATACCGGGCGTGCCAATCGGCCAGTCCCCCTTCGTCCGGATCGGCTGAATGCGCGTGACCGGGAACGAGGACCGTCAGGACGACCAGGAGCGTGCCTGTGAGCAGGGCTCGGATCTTTGAGTTTCTGTTGCGGGTCATATCGCTCCTCCTCCGCTACCGCACCACGGCGATTTTTCGCCGCATGGTGTGAAGCGTGGAACCGTTGCTGTTGGCTTCGATGACCAGGAGATAACCGCCGCTTGCGACGGATTCACCCGTACCGTTGAGGCCTTGCCACAAGTATTCATTCAGACCGGACAGACCGCCGGCGCTGCCGGCGGCGAAGCTCTCGTCCAGAACGAGGGCGCCGCTGAGCGTGAAGAGCCGCAACCTCACGGAAGCCTCCGTATCGAGCACGTAGGCGATCGTCGTGGGCGCCTCTTCCGGGTGGAAGGGGTTCGGGTAATTGGTGACCATGCCGCCGGCGGCATTGGGATCGACCAGGGCCGTCTCGATGTCCACGGCGTCTGTCAGGACACCCGCCGTGACGATGATGTGGGAGATCCCGGTATCCCAGGGACTCAGGAACTCGGCCGTGACCGATCCGTCGTCGCCCGTGACGTCCCCCAGGGGCGTCAGGGTGCCCCCGCCGCTGTCCAGTGAAAACGCGACCGCCTGCTGCGGTACGCCGTTGTCATAGGAGTCGACCACGGACGCCGTCAGGATG
>DAOVZQ010000142.1 GCA_030635025.1 bacterium | reverse complement strand
GCCGTATAACGTGAGACCTCCGCGCCATAGCAGAAAAGCCTCGTACCAGGGCTGAAATTCGGAGGGGTGGGTCACCACGTAAAACAGGCGCACACCCACGATCGAGGAAACCATGACCGTCAGACAGAAGTCGAGGACGAGTTCGGACGGAAAACCACGCCCGCGTCCCCGGCGTACGCTCAACCAGAATCCCACCAGGAAACTCAGGGCCAGCAGCACTCCGAAGCTCTTGACGATACCGAACAGATGCGGATGCATGGCTTCCTCTCTTCAGCGACGAATGGTCAGGACTCGAAAGTTCTCGATCCGATATTGGCCAGCAGCCCCAGCATGAAGGCCGACACGACCAGATTCGAACCGCCGTAGCTCATAACGGGCAGGGGCAGGCCGGTGACGGGCAGCAACCCCGTTGTGATGGCGATGTTCACGATGACATGAAAGGCAAAATAGACGGTCACGCCCAGTGCGACCAGTGACGAAAACGACTTTCGGGCTTTCGAGGCGATCTCTAGCCCCTTAAGGACGATGACCATGTACAAGGCCACAAGCATGAGCGCACCTATGAAGCCGAGTTCTTCTCCCACCACGGAAAATATGAAATCCGTATGGCGTTCGGGCAGAAAAGCCAGCCCCTTCTGCGTACCCTGTAGATACTCGGTGCCGAACAGCCCTCCCGAACCGATGGCGACCTTGGACTGGATGGCCTGATAGCCGGTGCCGAACTGGTCGCGGGTCGGATCGAAGAAGGTGAGGATCCGTTCCTGTTGGTAGGGCTTCAATCCATCCCAGAAAAACGAGACGCCTACACCCGCCGCTATATTCGCCAGAACGAGCAGAAAACTCTCCAGCAACCGGAATCGCGCCACCGTCAGTCCCGCCATGAGCAGAAGCAGGTATGCGCCCCAAGGCCAGGCCTGATGAATCACCGACTCCGAATAGAAGTTGAAGATGGCGCTGAGCAGCGGCGATCCCACGCTGAGGATGAACACCCACGACAACCCGAACCAGAAAACGGCCCCCAACCACAAGGCCGCGTACACTAGGCTCGTGCCCAGGTCCGGCTCGCGCAGCACAAGCGCCAAGGGCAGCGCGGCCAACAGCAGTGAACCGATCACGGGCAGCAACTGACGTTGCTGGGAAACATAGGTACTGAACAGTCGGGCCAGCATCAATACCAGGGCGATCTTGGCCGGTTCGGACGGTTGCATACGCAGGGGCCCCAGAGCGAACCAGCGTCTGGAACCGGCCACTTCCGGCGCCAAGACCAGAACCAGGACCAACAACAACACCGCCGCCAGGTAGAGCAGCGGCGCGGCCTCCTCAAAGAACTGGAGCGACGTGCGCATGGCCACCAGAAGCGCGATCCAGCCGATGCCGACCCAGACGACCTGGCGCCAGAAGATCGCCTTGGGAATTCCCGAATCGGTCATTTCATAAGGTCCGCGAATACCTTCGGTCACACTCCAGAGCGTGGCGAGGCTGTAGAGACACAGCGCTGCGAAAGTCCATAGCAGGACGGCGCTCGAGGGCGCACGAGGCAACCAATCCATTCGCATCAGCTCTCACCTCCCGACGATCGATCGCACCAGTTGAAATAAGCCGTCAGCCAGCGGGCGGCCACGGGCGCCGCGACGGCGCCGCCATGTCCGCCGTGCTCGAGAATAACGACGAAGGCCACGGTCGGAGACGAGGCCGGCGCGAAGCAGACGAACCAGGCGTGGTCCTCTCCGTGTGGATTCTCGGCGGTCCCGGTCTTGCCGGCCACCTCGATGGCTTCCAGCTTAGCCCGGGTCCCGGTTCCCATATCAACGACGCGGGTCATGGCATGCCGCAACCATTCAAGGTTCTCGACGTCGATGGGCAGGGGCCGCACCGGATCCGGAATCGCTTCGTCTTCCCTGATCCTGAAACGAGGTTTGAGATGCCCGTCGTTCAAGGCCACACGCGCGGTCATAACCGCCATCTGCAGGGGCGTAACCAGGATCTCACCCTGGCCGATGGCGTTATTGAGCATAACGCCGCGAGTCCACTTGCCGGGACCGTAGTGATCGTCGTACCAGGCCGTATCCGGAATGTTTCCGGATACCTCGGCCGAGAAGGGAGAACCGGTACTTTGGCCGAGACCAAGCAGGTGCGCCATATCACGGAGCTGTTCGAGTTCCAGACGTAACCCCAACTGATAATAGAAGACGTCGCAGGAATGGACCAGACCGCCGGCGTGATCCAGCTCGCCGTGCCCCGAGCGTTTCCAGCAACGGAAGGCGCGGTTACCGAACTGATACGCCCCGAAACAGGGATCGAAATGGGTCCACTTCCCCACCACCGCGGCTTCGAGACCGGCCAGGGACGTCACGATTTTGTACGGCGACCCCGGCGGGTATGTCGCCTGGATTATTCGGTTGAGAAACGGGTGGCGGGGATCGTCGAGCAGGCGTTGCCAGTCCCTCGATGAGATCCCGGTCGTAAAAAGGTTGGGGTCGTAGGCGGGATTGCTGATCGCTGCCAACACCTCTCCCGACGGCAGGGCCAGGGCCACGGCCGCCCCCTGCCGATCGGCCATGGCCGAGGACAGACTGTCCTGCAGGGTCCGGGACAAGGTCAGTGTCACATCCTGTCCGGAAATGACGGGCCGTAGCGGGACATCACGCCGTCCAACGACACGACCCACGGCATTGACCTCCTTGAGGAAGAGGCCGGGTTCTCCGCGCAGGTCTCCCTCCCAAGAAGCTTCCAGACCTTCGCGGCCAACCGTGTCGCCGGGATGGTAGGCCGTGTGGTCGTCCTCGTCTCCCACCTCTTCGGGGCGCACCTCGCCGACGTATCCGATAATATGGGCGAATAGCTCACCTTCGGTATAGCGTCGTCGGGCTCGAGCCTCAACGCGCGCACCAGGCAACTCACGGCGACGTTCCTCGACGGCCGCGATACGCGGCATGTCCGCGTTGGCCACCAGGGTGAGGCGGGGCCTTCCGGACGCTTTCTGATCCCGTAGACGCTCCAGGGTTTCGTCGACCGGCAAGTTGAACCAGTCCATGAGCCGGGCCAGCGTGCTGTCGGGACCGTCCGTACCCAGACTGGACCGAGGCAGCGTGATGTCGGCGATATAAACATTGTCGGCCAGCACGTAGCCCTCGCGATCCAGGATGCGTCCTCGCGGTGGCTTGACGCGGATCTGGACCTGGCGATTCTGCAGGGACTGCCCCTTGTAGTGCTCGTGCTTGAGGATCTGCAAAACGAAGAGTTCGACCACGATCACCCCGAAGAGCAACAGGATGACGCCTCTCATGATCCTGGCCTGGAATATCTTGATGTCGCGCATCGCTACCGTCCCTCGCTCATTCTTCCCGCCGGAGCATGTGAAGAACCTCGGCAAGACGCATCAGGGGAAGCGACACGATTCCGGTATAGAGGGCAGACGGCACGACGATCATGAACAACGGTCTGAAAAACGGTCCCTCCGAGAAGAGGCTCTGGCCGATCAGGTAGAGCAGATCGTGGGCCAGGGCCATGAGGCTGACCATGCTCGCTTCCACCAGCGGCAAGCCGATGACCAACCGCGAGCGGGCTCGTCCCACGAAGTACCCCGCCAACGCCTTGCAGAAGGCGTTCAGACCGAGAAGATTGGGAATTGCCGTGTCGGCCACCAGGCCCAACACGAAGCCGCCGATGGTTCCAGCGAAAGCGCCTTCACCCAGGGCCAGTATGGCCAGGACGATTAAGCTGAAATCGGGAGCGATCGGCCCGAACGATATCAAAGGCGCGATCAACACGTTTCCGATCAGCGCTACGACAGCCAGCAGGAAGGTCGTCCGCAGGAAATGACTCACGGCGCCGCCTCCCCGTCACTGATCACCGCGAGTGTGTCCGGCGTTTGCGTAATGAACCAGTCGCCGACGCCGACGACCACGAAGACCACGTCGAGACTGGTGAACGAGGAGAGGGGGTCCACATGTACGGACTTGAAGATCTGTTCCGGCGGCGATGTCACTTTCGAAACGACGCCGACCGGCAGTCCCCGCGGCATGCCGGTACCGGGTTCGTCACCTTCACCGTAGATCATGGCGATGTCGGAGGAGACGATCTCGTCCCCCACCCGCACATCCTCGTCGCGTCCGATGAGCGCCAGATCGAAATTACCGCCGCGAGAGTGAAGAATGCCGGGCAGACCGGTCCTGTCGAGTTCGCAGGTCACAGCCAGTCCTGGAGAGGTGAGCAACTCCACCCAGGCCGTGCGCGGACCCGTCGCCGTATGGATGCGTCCGACCAGACCCTCGGTGGTGATCACCGGTTGATATCGTTCCCAGGCCACGGGCCGGGCAGCGCGGATACGTACCAGGGACGCCGCCCCGGATACGCGCCTCTGCTCCACTTCGCAGGGAACGAGCGCCGCCGGCGCCATTTCGAGCAGCCCCAGTGCACGACTCAATTCATCGCGATCCCGTCGGAAGCGGGTCGCCGCGCGCTGCTGCAGACGCAGTGTCGCGAGTTCCGCATGCAGACGATCGTTCTCGCGTCCCACACGCGTCACGTCTCGGGAGAAATCAACGGTCCGATAGTAGGGCGATGTAAGGATCATGCCGAGAAAGTCGGCCACGTGGATACGCTGCTTGGTGGGCAGGGCCATCAGGGACAACGAGACGATCAGACACAGGGCGAGCGCAAGCCTCTCCATACGTTTCGATTGGAGTGCCAGGTTCCCGGCCATGCGCCTCCCCTCCCGATCAATCGCGGGTGCTCTTCATGACCACGGGGCGGTACTTGTCGAAGTCGTCGAGTATTTTACCCGTCCCCAGCACCACGCAGAACAGGGGATCGTCCATCAGGTTGATGGGCAGATCGGTGTGCACGCGCAAGAGCTCCGGCATGCCCCGCAACATCGCGCCGCCGCCGGTCATGACGATGCCGCGATCCTTGATGTCGGCCGCCAGCTCCGGCGGGGTCTGTTCCAGGGCGTGCTTGAGGGCGTCGACGATGGACAGAATGGGTTCCTGGAGCGCCTCGCGGATCTCCAGGGTGGACACTTTCTGGATCTTGGGAATTCCGGTGACCTGGTCGAGTCCCTTGACCTCCATCTCTTCCTCGTTCTCGAGCTTGAACGCGGAGCCGACGGACTTCTTGATGTGTTCGGCCGTCTGGTCGCCGATCAACAGGTTGTGGTTCTTCTTGATGTAGTTGACGATCACCGCGTCCATCTCGTCGCCGCCGACGCGGATGGACGTATCGCAGACGATCCCGTTAAGGGCGATGACCGCGATCTCCGTGGTACCTCCCCCGATGTCGATGATCATGTTCCCCGAAGGTTGATCCACGGGCAACCCCACACCGATGGCCGCCGCAATGGGCTCGGCTACCAGGAAAACTTCCCGGGCGCCGGCGTGCTTGGCCGAATCGCGGACAGCACGCTTCTCCACCTCGGTGATGCCCGAAGGCACACAGATCACGATGCGCGGTGCGATGAAGTGCCGCTTGCGCTGAGCCTGGCGGATAAACTCCCGCAGCATGTACTCGGTAACCTCGAAGTCGGCGATCACGCCGTCCTTCAGGGGGCGGATGGCCTGGATCGAATCGGGCGTCTTGCCGAGCATGGCCTTGGCTTCGCTGCCTACGGCATAGACCTTGCCGGTCGATTTTTCCAGGGCGACCACCGACGGCTGGTTCAGGACGATACCCTTGCCCTTGATGTATACCAGCGTATTGGCCGTACCCAGATCGATGGCTATATCGTTGGTCAGGAACTGGGTGATCTTGGAGAACATGTTGTGGGCTCCTCCCGCATCGCGATCGCCGCGTTTCGGTCACTCACCGGGCCAACCGTATTCCCGGATACTCGTGAACTCGCCGCGTCCCACGATGATGTGGTCCAGCAATTCGATTCCCAGCAGCCGCCCGCAATCGGACAACCGCGAAGTGAGCGCCAGATCGTCGCGGCTCGGTTCCGCGCAACCCGACGGATGGTTGTGTGCCACGATCACCGCAGCGCCGCCTCTAGCCACGACCGACTTGAACACCTCGCGCGGGTGCACGATCGAAGCGTCCAGACATCCGATCGACACGGTTTCCACACGCGTCACCCTGTGGCGGGCGTCCAGGTGCAGCGCCAGGAAATGCTCGCGATCGCATCCCCGGAACTCCTCTTCCAACAACGGCAGGGCATCTTCCGGACGTCGTACCGTCAGGGCCGATGCCGGCACCCGATCCCGGGCTCGCGCACCCAATTCGAAAGCGGCCGCTAAACGCGCCGCTCGGGCGGGCCCTACGCCGGTCTCCCGACAGAGCAGGTCCGGATCGATTCCGGCCAGGGCCGTCAAAGTGCCGTGGCGGGACAACAAGCGCTCTGCCGTGACCGAAGGGGAGTTCACTCCTCCGGCGCCGAGTACGAGAGCAAGAATCTCACCAGGTGACAGCGCCTTGGGACCAAGACGCCATAACCGGCCGCGCGGGCTCTGTACACCCGCCTGCCCAATCGAGAGCGCTTGTGACGTCCTGTCGGGGTGCGATTTCCGTATCTCTTTTGTTTTTAACACCCTACCTCCCAAGGGGAGGTTGCGCCAATCTAGCATGGCAAAATGTCGTGAGCAACACTTTTTCGTGCCGGAATCGGCCGTTTTCGCTTGTTCAGCCCGAATAGGGGACCTATGCTTCGCTCAGATGCGACGTCTTCTGCAAGGAGCAACCGTGATCATAGACGGAAAACCAGCCACCTCCCCCATCCTCGTCAGAAAATACGGGGGCACATCCATCGCCTCGATTGAACGGATCGGTGCTGTGGCGG